>JAAZPS010000145.1 GCA_012797095.1 Bacillota bacterium
CGTCCCCTTTGTCCCACTGCTGGCTTTTATTTCACTGTGGCCGGGAGCGTCTAACCGGCTTCATGCACCTCGACATCGGAGGCGCCGTACTGGCGCAGAACCGAGGCGGTCTCCTCGACCTGTTCATCGGCCGCTTTCATGCTCACCAAGATGCCGCCCCGCCGGACCTGCTCCTCGAAATATTCGCCTCTCTCTTCGGGCAGCCCCAGATCGATCAGCCCGCCGGCGATCCCGCCGGTGATCACCCCGGTCAGGGTCGCGGCGATGGGGCCGGCAGCGATAATCGGTCCGACTCCCGGGATCAGCAGTGCGCCTACCCCGGCCAGCAACCCGGCAATTCCGCCCAGTGCTCCGCCGGTCATCGTCCCTTCGCTGAGATCCTGCCCCTCGAGAAATCCTCCGCCGGCACCGCCCTGCTCTTCATCCCGGGCCACCAGGGAGATATCCTGCTCGAAACCATGAACCTTGAGGCTTTCCAGGGCCCCTTCGGCCTGATCGCGATCGTAAAAAACTCCCACGACTACTTTACTCATCGTCCCGCCTCCTTGAAGTGCAATAGCACTTTAAAAGCTATTATCTCCAGGGGGGGACCTTTTATGCTGCGCCGCAGGCAGGACGGCTAATCTTTTTCAATCGTCATGATGATCGTATCGCCGCCGATCTTGACAACTGCGGACCAGGGGATGGAGATCTCATCCTGGTAGCCGAACCCGAAAAGGCCGCTTTTGCCGGTCAGCAGCAGCGCCTTGATCTCACCGCTGTTCCTGTCGATGAGCAGGTCGGCCTTTCCGGCGGGGCCCCAGAAATCGCCCCCTTCAAGATCGACCAGCTCCTTGCGGGCCAGTTCGCTCAAGCGCATCTGATTCGCTCCCTTGTCAGCGGATCCCGGTATGGCCCAGACCGCCCTCGCCCCGCGGCGTCTGCGGCAGCGGGCCCCCGGGAAGCAGCTTGATCCGGGGTACGGGGCAGAGCATCATCTGGGCGATGCGGTCGCCCCGCCGGACGGTGAAATCCGCCGGGCCGTGATTGATCAGGATCACCTTGATCTCGCCGCGGTAATCGGCGTCGACCGTTCCTGGTGAATTCAACAGACCGATCCCGTAACGGGCGGCCAGCCCGCTGCGGGGGCGGATCTGCAGCTCGTATCCCGGCGGGACCGCCGCTTTCAGCCCCGTTGGAATGATCTGCACCTCACCCGGTTTGACCGTCAGCTCCTGCTCCACCGCCGCGCAGAGGTCCATCCCCGCTGCGCCGGTGCTCATATAGGCCGGCAGGGGCAGCCCGGCCGCATGTTCCAGCTGCTCCACCGGCAGCTCCACCGTCTCCTGCTTCATCTCATCAGCATCCTTTAACTGTTTTGCAGGGCCTGATAGCGGCCCCGCCGTCTTTAAAGATTATGCGCCCGGGGCGTTTAATCCTGCCAGATCTGCACATCGACGCTGCCGCCGGGGTTCGCGGCGCGGATCATGATCAGGTGATCGCTGTTGTTGCGAAAACGGAAATCGAGGCTGTCGGCCACGGTGGCATCCATCCCCGGGGGGACATAGCCGATGGGCTGACTGTGCAGGTAGCGTTCTACCACCTCCAGCTTTGCCTGCAGGACGCTGTTGTAGAGGGTTGTCGAAACCTGGCAGATTCCCCCGCCCAGCCCGGGGACGACGCTGTGGCCGACGATCACCGGTGCCGGCAGGTAGCCCCGCTCCGCAGTGCGCGGCCCGGTGGTCCGGTTGAACGAGAAGATCTCGCCGGGCAGCAGCAGGTAGTTGTTCAACGAGATCGTTGCCAGGATGATATTGGCAGCCCGGTTGCCGCCCCCGCCGATCCAGGTGCGGAAGCTGCCGATCTCCTCGCGGATGGAATCGAAATGGGCTTTTGTGATCTCCGGATCGAGGGTGATCAGCACCGGCAGCACCCGTCTGTTTGCCGGGGCCTCCAGGAGCCGGTCGGCGGTCAGCGGGATATCGAGCTGCCGGCCGGACGATTCCGCGGCGATCTCGCCGCGCTGCGGGTCGATGAAGGCACTGCGCGGCGGCTGCTCCAGTGCTGCAGCGATCTCGAGGAGCCGGCTCTCCACCTCCCTTGCGGTGAGCCTTTCCATGGGGATTCCATCCAGATTGACGCCGCGCCGGACTCGCTGCTGCAGCGGCAGGGAGAAAGCGGAGCAGGCGGCCGGGATCAGGAGAGCGCAGAGGCAGCAGAGCAGGATCAGGCGGCGGCGCCGCTGCTGCGGGCTGCTCACTGCCACCAGCCCGGCTCGAGCAGCTCGCCGACGGTGACCACGGCCAGACCCTTTGCCCTGATCAGCGGCAGGATCTCTACAAGCAGCTGCACCGTATCAGCGGTGGGATGCATCAGGATGATCTGGCCCGGCTCCAGATTGCTCATGATCTTCTCCTTCATCCTGGCCACCCCCGGTTTCTGCCAGTCAACGGTATCGAGGGACCAGAGCACGGTGCGCATCCCCTGCCGGGAGACGATCTCCAGGGTCAGGGGGCTGAATTCACCCTTGTGCGGGGTGAAATAGCGCGGATAGCAGCCCACCGCATCGAAGACGATCTCGTTGGTCTGCCGGATGGAGCGGGCGCTGCTCCAGGCATCGAGCTGCGGGAAGGTCTCGTTGTCCGAGTAGCCGTGGTTGCCCAGCTCGTGCCCTCCGGCGGCGATCTCCTCGATCAGGGGCCCGTTCTTTTCGGCCCACCGCCCGACGAGGAAGAAGGTGGCGCCGGCCTGCTCCTCCTGGAGGACCCGCAGCATCCCAGGCAGCTCCTCCTCCCCCCAGGCAACATTGATCATCAGGGCGACACAGGGTTTTCGCGGATTGCCCTGCTCCGCCGGCAGTGCCGGGTACTGGGACCAGCAGATCGGCGGGTAGAGCTCGCTGTAGATCGGGTTGAGCTGCTCCCCGGGGCGCGCCTTCATGACCAGCTCCACGGTGCTCTCCCGATCGACTGCCAGCCCATTTAGCTCGGGGATGATCCGCTCCTTATCCAGATCGATCTGGGCGCTGACCGCTTCGCGCCCTTCATGCTGCGCGATCTCCCCGACAATGGCGTTCACCTCGTCGGGTAACAGATACTCCACGGACCGGCCTCGCAGGGTTACCCCGGCCTTCACCCCCTGGAAACGGCGCCGCAGCGGTTCTTCGAATTGGAAGATCAAGAGAGCTGCCGCGGCGGCCAGAAGCAGGATCAGGGCGGCCCATTTCCACCACCTTCGGTTACTTTCTGCCGCAGCGATAATTCTCGCCTCCTTTTGATTCTTCTGCCTCACGAAACTGTGTTCGGGTCTTTCCAGCTTCCGCTTCCGGGCCCCTCCCCCACTCCCGGCCCGGCCCCCTTCCGGGGAAAAAAGGTGAGCTCTATCCCCGGCGTTTTTCGGATCAGTTCTTCAGCAGTGCCGATACGGTGACCGCTTCATAACCCCGTTCGCGCAGCTGGGCCAGCACCTCCGGCAGCGCTTCCGCCAGGGCCGCTGCACCCACCCGAAAGACGATGATCGCACCGTGGTGCAGCCGGCTGCCGATCCGGGCGCTGATCTCACCGGGATCGCGGCAGAGATAGTCGTATGACTCGATGGACCAGAGCACTGTCCGGCAGCGCTGCTTGCGGGCGGCCTGGAGCACGATGCCGTTGTACAGACCCCGGGGCGGCCGGAACAGGCGGGGCCGGTACTCGAGGATCTCCCTGGCTGCCTCGTTGAACCCCTCCAGCTCTGCTTCGATCTCTTCCCCGGAGAGGTAGAGCAGAACGGTGTCGCTCAAGGTATGATTGCCGATCTCGTGGCCCTGGCCCAGAATCGCCGCCGCCTCCCCGGGATGCTCTTTCAGCCAGCTGCCGGTCAGGAAAAAGGTGGCGGTGACCGCCTCCGCTTTCAGGATCTGCAGCAGCTCGGTCAGCCCCTCGCTGCTCCAGCGGGTCTCGAAGGTGAAGGCAACCCGGTAGGGGCGGCCCGGCACGAAATAGATCGCTTCCGGAGCGGCGGGGCGGAGTTGCCCGAAAGCGCTGGTCACCAGCACCGCTCCCAGAACCATGATCAGGGCGAGAGCCACTTTTTCAGAAAGGCGCCAGCTTCCGAGCACTGTTATTTCCCACTTTCGCCGCAATTCTTAACTTGATAGAGTCTATGCCGGGGCCATTTTGCTTATGCGCCCATGAAAAAAACCCTAGTAGCTAGGGTTTTCTTGTCAAACAACAGTTGAAACCGCCCGCTCCGGCGCCCGAGCGCCCTCCGGGAGGTTACGGTTTTCTCTTCGGCCGCGGGCCGGAACGCTGGCCGGAGCCCGGCCGCCGCCCCCGATCCCGCTCCCGATCCTGCGGCGGTAGGTTGGCCGGCCGCGGGAGGATCGCTTTACGGGAAAGATTGATCCTTCCTTTATCGTCGATATCGAGCACTTTCACCTCGATCTCATCGCCCAGATTGACCACATCCTCGGTCCGCTCGACATGGCAGTGATCCATGCGCGAGATATGGAGCAGCCCTTCCTTGCCCGGGAGCACCTCGATGAAGGCGCCGTAGCGCTCGACCCGGGTGACCTTGCCGGTATAGACCTGTCCCGGTTCCACATCGGCGATCAGCTCCTTGATTATCTCCTGGGCTTTGTTCCCGGCATCGAGATCCACCGCCAGGATATAGATCTTGCCGTCCGCCTCGACATTGATCTCCACCCCGGTTTCGGTGGTGATCTTGTTGATCACCCGCCCCCCCGGGCCGATAACGTCGCGGATCTTGTCCACATCGATCTGCATGGTGATCATCCGCGGTGCGTACGGCGACAGCTCCGGCCTAGGCTGCCCGATGGTTGCACTCATCGTCTCCAGGATGAAACGGTAGCCGTCCATGGCCTGATCAAGGGCACGGGAAAGGATCTCCATGGAGATCCCGCTGGTCTTGATATCCATCTGCAGAGCGGTGATCCCCGCTGCGGTCCCGGCAACCTTGAAGTCCATATCGCCGAGGAAGTCCTCGATTCCCTGGATATCCGAAAGGATGGCGGTCTCGTCGCCCTCCTTGATCAGCCCCATGGCGATCCCGGCGACCGCTTTCTCCACGGGGATCCCCGCGTCCATCATCGCCAGGGAGCCGGCACAGATGCTGGCCATGGAGCTGGAGCCGTTCGACTCGAGCACCTCCGAGACCAGGCGGACGGTGTAGGGGAATTTCTCCTCATCGGGAACCACGGCCTCCAGGGCTCTTCCGGCCAGGGCACCGTGACCGATCTCGCGCCGGCCGGGGCCGCGGATGAAGCCGGCTTCGCCGACACTGTACGGTGGAAAGTTGTAATGATGAAGGAACCGTTTCGATTCCTCGATCCCCAGCCCGTCCAGGATCTGAACGTCCCGGGGCGCACCGAGGGTGCAGACATTGAGCACCTGGGTCTGCCCCCGGGTGAAGAGGGCCGAACCGTGCGTCCGCGGCAGCACCGAGACAAAGCAGCTGATCGGACGGATCTCCGCCGGTTCGCGTCCGTCGGTGCGCACGGACTCTTTCAGGATCATCGTGCGCATGCTTTTCTTGAGGGCCTCTCCGAAAATCTCCTTGATCTGATCCCCGTGATCGGGGTACTCCTCGAGATATCGATCGAGCGCCTCCTGCTTCACCGCTGCCAGATTATCCTCGCGCTCCAGTTTCTCGGCAGTGCGCATGGCCTGATCGATCCGCTCGCGGAAAAATGGTTCCAGCTCCCCGACCAGCTCGGGAAGAAGCTCGGGCCGGTTTATCTCCACCTTGGGCTGACCCACCCGGGCCACCATCTCCTCCTGCAGGGCCACGATCTTCTTGATCACCTCATGGCCCCGGCCGAGAGAGCCGAGCAGATCCTCCTTGCCGATCTCCCGGGCGCCGGCCTCGACCATATTGATCGATTCCTTTGTCCCGGCCACGTTCAGGTGAAGCGTACTTTGCTGCGACTGCTCCAGGTTCGGATTGATCACCGGCCTCCCCTCGAGAAAGCCGACCGCGACCGCGCCGACCGGTCCGTTGAAGGGAATCGGTGAGATCGAGAGCGCCGCCGAGGCGCCGATTATGGAAAGAATCTCCGGGGGGCAGTCCTGATCCACGGAAAGCACTGTGGCAACGATATGGACGGAATTGCGCAAGCCGTCCGGAAACAGCGGCCGCAGGGTCCGGTCGGTCTGGCGGGCGCTCAGGGTCGCCTTCTCCGTGGGCCGCCCTTCACGCTTGATGAATCCGCCGGGGATCCGGCCCACGGCATAGAGCCGCTCCTCGTAATCAACGGTCAGTGGAAAAAAATCAACCCCTTCGCGGGGTTCATTCGACATGGTCGCACTCACCAGTAGCACTGTCTCGCCGTAACTGATTAAAACCGAACCCCCGGCCTGACGGGCCATTCGACCCGTTTCAAGCTTAAGGGTGCGGCCTTCCAGTTCCAATGAAAATGTTTCCAAGCTGTTGAAAGCCTCCTTTCATCCTTCGTCTTCTCTATTTCCGCAGACCCAGCCTCTTGATCACTTCCTGGTAACGCTTCGGGAAATTTGCACGCAGATAATTGAGCATTCCGCGCCTCCGTCCGACCATCTTGAGTAGCCCTCGCTGCGAATTGAAGTCTTTTTTGTGCTCCTTCAGATGCTCGGTCAGGGTATTGATCCGTTCGGTGAGAAGGGCGATCTGCACCTCCGGCGAACCGGTATCGCTCTCGTGAATCCGGAAATCATCGATAATCTCCTGTTTTTTATCCTGGGACAACATCACCATTGCCTCCCTCTTCCTCGTTATTACCGTCAGGCCAGGTGAAGGGCCGGGAGAACCCTGGACCGGGCCCGCGGACATAAGAATTTTAGCACAGTTAATCGCAAATGTAAAATAGCTCCTTTGAAGGGCGGATAAAGTGCACCGGCTCGACGAAAGCGTCAATGCTTCCATAACAGGTGCGGGCCAGCTCCCGGCCCCGGGTGATATCGAGATCGATCTGCTCCCGCAGCAGGGCCGGTGAGGCAAAATTCAGGGTATCGCGGAGCCGTTCCAGAAAGTAGAGGGTGATCGATCGTCCGTACAGTTCGCCGGTGAAGTCGAGGATATAGGTCTCCACTGTGAGAAGATCGTCGCCGAAGGTCGGCTTGACCCCCACATTGGTCAGCCCGAAATGGATCGGTCCGTCAAGACCGCCCACCGCGGTCAGATAGACCCCGCCGCCGGGCCAGGCCAGCCCGGGATCGGGCTTCAGGTTGGCCGTGGGGTAAAGCACCTTTTTACCCCGCCCCCGGCCGGAGACAACCTCTCCCCTGCGGAAAAAATAGTAGTTCAGCAGGCGGGCGACCTGCTTGACCGCCCCTTCCGCGAGCACCTTCTTGACCGCCGAGCTGCTGATAATGCCGCCCGAATCCCGCTCTAGAGGCGAGACCGCCACGGTGAAGCCCATCTTCCGACCGTACGCCTGCATCTGCTCTTCCTTGCCGGTTCCGCCGCATCCGAAAGAGTAGTCAAACCCGATGGAGACGCCGCTCACCTGAAGCTGCTCCAGCAGAACCTGCCGCACGAAATCTTCGGGGGGCAGCGCAGCAGTCCGGGCGTCGAAAGGGACGACAAAGATGCAGTCAAGGCCCAGCTGCTCCAGCAGGGCAGCCCGCTCCTCGATCCCGGTCAGAAGGCAAAAATGTTTCTGCGGCCGCAGCAAAACCGAGGGGTGGGGATCGAAGAGCAGGGCAGCTGCGGAGCCGCCGTCGCCGCGCGCCAGCCGGACGGCGGTGCCGATCACCGCCTGGTGGCCGCGGTGTACCCCGTCAAAATTGCCCAGGGCCAGGTAGAGCGGCTTTTTAATCCCCCGGCTGTTCGGAAGGTCAATGATCTTCATCCCGTATCCTCCTCACGGCGATAAGAATTTGTCTGTTTTCAGGAGCAGCCCGGAAGCGCTCCTTTCAAAGCGAGCCAGGGCCCTGAACCGGTTTTCAGGATCGTAGATCCGCACCGGCAGCCCGGCCTTGAAAAGCGCCTCCGCTTCGGCGGAGCGCTCATAGGGTACTGCCCGGCCCAGACGCAGCTCTTCCACGGTACTTCCGGGAAGATGGAGCGCTTCGAGATGAGCGAGCACCCGGTCAAGCGGCAGCAGCTTCCGGTGCAGCTCCCCCGCTGCCGCGGCGGCGGAAAGCTGCTCCGGCGAATGGGCCTCGCCGACGGTGAGCGGGCCGACAAAGAGCCGCTCCAGCGCCTGCAGGTGGGCCCCGCAACCGAGCCGTTCGCCGATCTCGACCGCCAGGGAGCGGATATATGTTCCCCGCGAGCATTCCACCTCGCAGGTAATCTGGGCCCCGGCAGCGGGATCGAATGAGAGCAGCTCGAGGCGGTAGATCTGCACGGTCCGCTTTTTCGGGGGTATCTTCACGCCGCGGCGGGCATATTCGTAGAGCGGCCGGCCGCGGTACTTCACTGCGGCATATGCGGGGACCTGCTGCTCCTGCGCCCCGGTGAGCGAGCGAAACAGTGTTTCGATCCCGGCCCGCTCCAGGGGCGGCGGCTCGCTTCTGGAGATAACCGCCCCCGCGGCATCGCCGCTTTCGGTGGTCACTCCCAGGGTGAGCGCGGCCCGGTAACCCTTGCGCAGGTCGAAGAGGTACTCGGCGATCCGGGTAGCCCTGCCCAGACACAGAGGCAGCACTCCCGAGGCCGCCGGATCAAGGGTGCCGCCGTGCCCCACCTTGACCCCCGGTGCCAGCCGCCGCACCAGGGCCACCGCCCGGTGCGAGCTGATCCCGGCGGGCTTGTTCAGATTGATCAGTCCGTCCAGCGGCCTTTTCGGCAAACTCATTTTCCGGCAGCCCCTTCACCTTTTGCTCCCTCCAGCGCCGCGAGCGCCCGCAGCGCTTCCCGGAGCACTTTCTCCCTGGCCCGGCCGTAAGGTTCCTTCAAGCGGCAGCCGGCCGCGCGGATATGGCCGCCTCCGCCGAGGGCTCCGGCCAGCGCGCTGACATCGACATTCCGGGAACGGAAGCCGACCTTGACCTCACAGGGGCTGTCGATAAAGAACATGATCCCGATCTCGACCCCCTCGATATTGCGGGCAAAATTGATCATCCCGTCAAGATCTTCCCGCAGGGCCCCGCTCTGCTCGAGCATCTCCCGGCTGGCCGTCAGCGCGGCGATCTTCTTGCCGCCGTGGAGCTCGAGGGTGCCGAGCACCTTTTTCAGCAGAATGTAGAACGGCAGCGGCCGCAGATCGAAGACCTGCTCCGAGAGAACCCCGGGGTTGAGCTTGAACTGCTCCAGCAGCACCGCAGCAGCGCGGTGGGTGGAGGCGGTGGTATTCTCGAATTTGAAGGATCCCGTATCGGTGGAGAGGGCGATATAGAGGGATTCGGCGATGGCCCTGCTAAAGGGCAGCGCCATCGCCTGCAGCAGATAAAAGATGATCTCGCCTGTTGCCGCCGCCTGCGGATCGACCAGGTTGGCCGTTCCGAAATGGTGGTTGCTCAGGTGATGATCGATATTGATGATCGCGGGGGCGCCGCGGATCGCCTCGCTGAAGATCCCGGTCCGCTCAAGATCGCTGCAATCCAGAACCACCGCGGCGCTGTCTGCCAGCCACCCTTCGGTGGTGGACAGGATCGAATCGCTCCCCTGCAAAAAGTTGTACTTCGCCGGAACCCGGTCCGCGGTGAAAAGGCGCACCGTTTTCCCCATCGACTGCAGAGCCTCACCCAGCGCCAGAAGCGAACCGATGCTGTCGCCGTCGGGCTGGACGTGGGCGACCAGGTTGAAGGAACGGTACCGGCGCAGCAGCGCAATAATCTTCTTCTGTTCCATCATTCCTCCCGGTTGTCCTTGTGCAGAGATCTCAGCACGCGGTCGATATGCTCGCCGTATTCCATGGAGCGGTCTTCGGCAAAAATGATCTCCGGGGTGTAGCGCAGCCGGATGCTCCTGCCGATCTCGCTGCGGATGAATCCGGAGGCCCGCTCAAGTGTCTGCATGGTCAGTTTTTTCTCACCTTCATCCCCGTAGATGCTCACATGGATGGTGGCGTGGCGCAGATCCCGGGTAAGATCGACCCCGGTAACGCTGGTCAGGGAGGCGATCCGGGGATCCTTGATCTCCCTGGTGATCACCCGGCCGACCACTTTTTTTATCTCTCCGGCAACCCGCCGTGCTCTGTTCAGTGACATCGTCTCGCCTCCCATGCCTGGAAAGCGCGATCAGTTGACCTGCTTCATCGTGTAAGCTTCGATGAGATCGCCTTCGGCAATATCGTTGTATCCTTCAATCAAGATGCCGCATTCGTACCCGCTGCTCACCTCGCGGACGTCGTCCTGGAATCGTTTCAGCGAAGCGAGCTTGCCCTCGTGAACGACCACGCCGTCGCGGATCAGGCGCACCAGCGAGCTGCGGGTGATGATCCCTTCCGTAACATAGCATCCCGCGATCTTGCCCAGGCGCGAGGCGCTGAAGACCTGCCTGATCTCGACCTGCCCCTGGATCTCCTCCCGGTAAACCGGCTTGAGGAGCCCCTGCACCGCCAGCTCGATATCCTCGAGCGCTTCGTAGATAACCCGGTAAAGTCTCAGGTCGACCCGGTCCTGCTCGGCCAGACGGCGGGCATTGCTGTCGGGGCGGACATTGAACCCGATGACGATGGCATTGGAAGCCGAGGCCAGCATCACATCGGATTCGCTGATGGCACCGACGGCGGCATGGATGATCTTGACCTTGACCTCCTTGAGACTGAGCTTGAGGATGGCCTCTTCCAGCGCTTCGATAGAGCCCTGGACATCACCCTTGAGCACCAGATTGAGATCGCGGACCTCGCCCTCCTGGATCTGCTTGAACAGATCATCCAGGGTAACCCGTTGGGAATGCTGGGCAGCTGCCTTGATCTTCTGGGAGCGCCGCTGGGCGACCTGGCGGGCCAGGCGGTCGTCAGCCACTGACTGAAAGCGGTCACCGGCCAGGGGCACCTCGTTCAACCCGAGCAGCCCCACCGGTGTAGCCGGGCCGGCCCTGGAGATCCGCTCCCCTTTCTGGTTCAACATCGCTCTGACCTTGCCGGTGGTGGTGCCGCAGATCAGGGTGTTGCCCACCCTGAGGGTGCCGTCCTGGATCAGGACCGTGGCCACCGGCCCCCGGCCCCGGTCAAGATGCGCCTCGATGACCGTGCCGCGGGCTGAACGATCCGGATCGGCCTGCAGCTCGCTCATCTCGGCCACCAGCAGGACCATCTCCAGCAGCTCCTGCAGGCCCTGGCGCTGCTTGGCGCTGACCTCGACCAGGATGGTGTCGCCGCCCCACTCCTCCGGAACAAGACCCTGCTCCGAAAGCTGCTGCTTGACCCGTTCGGGGTTGGCGTTGGCCTTGTCGATCTTGTTGACCGCCACGATGATCGGCACCTCGGCCGCGCGAACGTGATTGATCGCCTCGATCGTCTGCGGCTTGACCCCGTCGTCCGCGGCAACGACCAGGATGGCAATATCGGTAACCTGGGCGCCCCGGGCCCGCATGGCGGTGAAGGCCTCGTGCCCGGGTGTATCCAGAAAGACAATATTTTTCCCGGAAACCTCCACGGTGTAGGCTCCGATATGCTGGGTGATACCACCGGCTTCGCCGGCGGTGACATTGCTCTCCCGGATCGCATCGAGCAACGAGGTCTTGCCGTGGTCAACATGACCGAGCACGGTGACAACAGGATGGCGCTCGCGCAATTTTTCGCCGGCGCCCTTCTCCTCGCCAAAAAGCTCCTGCTCGATGGGATCGGCGATAAATTCGACCTCGACGTCGTGGGCATCGGCGGCCAGCTCGATGGAGGAGCCATCGAGGGCCTGATTGATGCTGGCAACAATACCCAGATCGAGCAGGGTGGTGATCAGCTCTGCCGGGGTGATCTTGAAGATCACCGCGACCTCGCCAACGGTGACCCGCCCCTCGATCTTGACCTTGTGCCTCTTTTTCTTGATCGCCGGCGGCTTTTCCGGTTTCCGCGGCGACCGGCGCACGGCAGCCGCCCTCTCGGCCGCTTTGATCCGGCTCTTCCGGGACGGCGGCGCTTCCCCGTCCTTTTTCTTCTCCTCCGCAGGAGGGGCCGCCTCTTTCTCTTTCTCTTTCTCTTTCTCTTTCTCTTTCTTTTCACCTTCAGCTCGTCCGGTAAGGATATCCATCACCCGCCCGGCTTCCTCGCGCTCCAGGGTGCTCATATGGTTCTTGACCTCGATACCCATACCGGCCATCGCTTCAATCAATTTTTTACTGGTTGTCCCCAGCTCCTTGGCCAGCTCGTAAACCCTTACTTTAGCCATTCAACACACCTCCATTAAAAGCCCTCCCTGTAAAAATCCGTTACAATAACGCGATCATTTTTCTGATTGCACCAGCGCCGTTATCTCGGCAATGATCTTTTCGGATAAAGGATGCCTCAAATTTTTTTCCAGCCTTCTCCCCTTCAGGGCTTCCTCCAGACAGGATTGCTGCCGGCAGATATAGGCGCCGCGGCCGGATATCTTGCCGCCTGGATCGAGGCGCAGCTCTCCCTCGGGTGTCCGCACCAGGCGGATCAGCTCACGTTTGGGCTTCTTCGTCCGGCAGCCGACACAGATGCGCAGGGGGATCTTTCGCTTCCTGGTCATTTTTTACCCCGCTCTCGCTGATCTATTCTTCCGCTTCCCCGTCCCCGCCCTCCGCAGGCTCCGCTGACTCCGGTTCTTCCATCTCGCCCTCCGCGCGCTTTTCGGTTTCCGGTTCTACTGCCTCATTCGCCTCAGGCGCTTCCGCCTGCGGCTCTTCTGTTTCAACCCCCGCCGGCTTCGCTGCGCTGTCCGGCTCCCCTGCTTCGTTTTCCGGCAGGCTCCCGGCAGCCGGCTTCTCCCCGCCAAAGGCGAGCAGCTCCGCCATGCTCGGCTCCGCTGTCTCCGGCGTGGCCTCGGCAGAATCGTCGCCCAGCCCCAGCGAGGAGAGGCGCTCCTGGGCGATCTGGGTCTGGCTGTAGATATCGATCTTGTAACCGGTAATCTTGGCCGCCAGCCGGGCATTTTGCCCTTCCTTGCCGATAGCCAGCGAGAGCTGATCGTCGGGCACGATGATCAGCGCCGCGCGCTCGTCGAGCTCCACCGAAACAACCCGGGCCGGGCTGAGGGCATTGGCCAGGTACTGCTCCGGATCCTCGCTCCAGCGGATCACGTCGATCCGCTCGCCCCGCAGTTCGCTGCTGATCGCCTGGACCCTGCTGCCCCGCGGGCCGACGCAGGCGCCTACAGGGTCGACATCCTCGTTGACCGAGTGAACCGCCAGCTTGGCCCGGAACCCGGGCTCCCGGGCGGCTGCCTTGATCTCCACGATCCCGTCATAGATCTCCGGGACCTCCAGCTCGAAAAGCCGCTTCAGAAATCCGGTATGATTTCGCGAAAGGATGATCTGGGGCCCCTTGCTGCTCTTGCGCACCTCCATGATGATCGCCTTGATCCGTTCATTCATCCGGTAACGTTCCCGGGGCAGCTGCTCCTCCCGGGGTAGGATCCCTTCGGCCCTACCCAGATCGACGATGGCATGGCGGTATTCGAAACGGCGCACCGTTCCGGTAATGATATCATCAATCCGCTCCAGATAATCCTTGTAGATCAGCTCACGCTCTGCCTCCCTGATCCGCTGGATGATCACCTGCTTGGCTGTCTGGGCGGCGATGCGGCCGAATTCCTGCCGGGCCACCTCCCGCTCGATCAGATCGCCCGGCTGGCAGCGGGAGTCATAGACCCTGGCCTCGTAAAGCTCGATCTCCTGCTGGGGCTGCTCCACCTCCTGGACCACCTTCAGCTGGGTATAGACCTTGATCTCTCCTGTCTCCCGGTCGACATTGACCCGCACATTGCCCGCGGTCTGGAAATTTCTTTTGTACGCCGAGATCAGCGCCACCTCGAGCGCTTCAAACAGGATCTCCAGATCAATCCCCTTGCTTTTCTCGATTGCCTTCAATGCAGCGATAAGCTCTTTACTATCTACCGAAATTGAGCCCGACCTCCTTTCAAAAGGCGACTTACGGCCGAAACCACAGCTGGGCCTTGTTGATCAGCTCCAGGGGGATACTGATCTCCTCCCCGCCCTCAGGGGTCAGCTTGACCAGATCCCCTGCAAAGCCGGTCAATTTGCCCTGGAAACTCTGCCTTCCCGCCACCTTTTCAGCCGTATAGATCTTGACCATCTCACCCTGAAAACGTTTGAAATCGCCCGCTCCGCTCAGTTGACGCTCCACCCCCGGTGAGGAGACCTCCAGGATATAGCTCTGGGGAATGGGGTCGTACGCATCGAGCAGATCGGAGACGGCGCGGCTCACCATCTCGCAGTCCTTGATCGTGACCCCCCCGGGTTTATCGATAAAGATGCCGAGATGCGCCTTGCGACCGGTGCTGAAATCGAGCCGGGCCAGCTCCAGGCCGTGCTCCTCGATGACGGGCTCGATCAGCCCGTGCAGTTTCTGCTTCAATCTGTCCCTGGACATCTTCAGGCTCCCTTCAGAAATTAGCTCTTTTAACAGGAAAGAGTGGGAAAACCCACCCTTGATCAAAGAACGCCCCGGCCAACCTCGCCGTCCTAAAGAATATCACAATAAGCCCCTCAATGCAAGGAAAAGGAAACGGAAGCTCTATTTCAGATTCAGATCGATGCTGGCCGCATATTTGATGATCTCCCAGTACATCTTGCCCCTGGCGGCCAGCCCCTTCCACAGGCCCAGTTTCTCTTCCTTCATCAGGTGGGATAGATCGGGCAGGCTGACCAGGGCCACGGGGATCTGTTTCTCCTCGACATAACGGTGCAGAGCCACCTCCGCACCAAAGCGGGTCAGATCGAGATCGGAAAGATCGCAGAAAAGATCGCGCAGCAGCGCCCGCTGCCCGGTCAGGTGAGGGGCGACCTTCTGGGCGAGATCGGTCGCCACCCGGCCCTTTTCAAAGAGGCCCAGGCTCATCACCACCTGCTCCTTCAACACCGGTTCGAGCAGGGCATCGACATGGGCCTCGGTCAGGCCGATCAGATCGGCGTCGAGAAATAGTACGATCTCGGCGGAGGTCTGCTCCATCCCTGCTTTCATCGCTGCGCCCTTGCCCCGATTTTCCGGTAGCTCCACTACCTCGACTCCCTCGTATTGACGGGCAATCGCTGCAGTGCCGTCCGTGGAACCGTCGCTGACCACGATGATCTGATTGATATGGCTGCACCGGATCAGCACCGTCAGTACCGCTCCGATGGTTTTGGCTTCGTTGTATGCGGGAATAATTGCTGTTATCTCCATCATCTTACCTCCTGTGTGTGCCGCTGCCAGGAAAGGCTTCTTCACCAAACATTTTCCTCAGCTCTTCCTGCAGCGCCTCCAAAAGCAGCTCCGGCGGGACGGTGCGAACTACCCGGCCCTGACGGAAAAGCAGGCCCTGTTTTCGACCGGCGGTGATCCCGATATCGGCCTCCCGGGCTTCGCCGGGCCCGTTGACCGCGCAGCCCATTACCGCCACCTTGATCGGGTGGGGACAGCCGCGAAGCATCTCCTGAACCTGCTCCACCAGGGGGAGCAGGTCGATCTGGGTGCGTCCACAGGTGGGGCAGGAGATCACCTCGGGAGAATCCGGAGGGCGCAGGTGCAATATTTCCAGGATCTGACGACCGAGGCGAATCTCCTCGAGGGGGTCCGCTGTCAGCGAGACCCGCAGGGTATCACCGATCCCTTCCGCAAGGAGTGTGCCGATGCCGATCGCTCCTTTGAGGGTGCCTCTCTCCAGGGGTCCGGCAGCGGTCACCCCCAGATGCAGGGGATAGGCCGTCTTCCCGGCGATGAGCCGGTAAGCCTCGATCGTCGCCGGCACAGAGGAGGCCTTCAGTGAGAGCACGGTCTGCGTGAAACCGGTTTTCTCCATCACCTCCAGGTAGCGCAGCGCCGATTCAACCATGGCTGCAGCGGTCGGCTTACCGTGTTTCAGCAGCATGCTCCGCTCCAGGGAGCCGGCGTTGACCCCGATCCGCAGGGCGGCGCCGGCGGCAGCGGCGCGGCGGCAAAGCTCGCTCAGCGCTGCCGTCCCCCCGATATTGCCCGGATTGATCCTGACCTTGGCCGCTCCCTGCTCCAGGGAACGGTAGGCCAGCTCCATCTCGAAATGGATATCGGCGATCAGGGGTACGGGGCTTTCCCTGACCAGCTCGCCCAGGGCAGCGGTGCTTTCACGATCGGGAACTGCCACCCTGACCAGCTCGCCGCCGGCTGCGGCCAGCGCCTCGATCTGTTTCAAGGTGGCCGCAATATCTGCGGTTCGGGTATTGGTCATCGACTGGATCACCACCGGCGCGCCCCCACCGATGGTGATCCGGCCCACCTGCACTGCCGCGCTTGGGCGGCGGCTGAAAGAAGCGCTCATCTGCCCTTCACCTCCCGGCCGGCTCATCGGCCCGGTAGAATACTCCAGCGGATCAGATCATTGTACGTTACCACCAGGATCAGCAGCAGCAGCAGGGCAAAGCCGATAAAATGGATCAGCCCCTCCTTCTCCGGATCCAGGGGCCGTCCGCGGAGCACCTCGACAAGCAGGAACAGAAGTCTGCCTCCGTCGAGGGCCGGGATCGGCAGCAGGTTGATCAGCCCCAGGCTGATGCTGATCAGACCGGTCAACCAGAGCAGGTTCACAAAACCGGTCCGGGCCTCCTCGCCGATAATGATCACGATCCCCACCGGACCGGCCACATCGAAAGGCACCTGGCCGGTGAAGACCTGAAAGATGGAGGCAACGATCATCCCGAAACGTTCGAAACTGGTCCCCCATGCACCGAAAAACCTATATTTCTGCAGCTGCGGGCTGATCCCGATCTTGCCGCTGCCCCCCTCATCGGCGGTGGCGGTGAGGACGAAACTTTTGAGCTCCCCGTTTCGCTTGATCTGCAGGGCAACCTCGGCCCCGGGCACCTTCTCAATGGCACCGACCACATCCATCCAGCGCTCCACGCTCTCCCCGTTGATCGAGATGAGCCGGTCTCCTTCCTGCAGCCCTGCCTCCGCTGCCGGCGTCTCTGGGAGCACGGCCCCGATAACGGTGCTCTCGAGCTGCTGCACTCCGATGAAGAAGAAAAAGATCAGGAAGAAGAGCAGCAGGGACAGCAGCAGATTCATCAAGGGACCGGCTGTCAGAACCAGCGCCCTGTGAAGCGGCGGCTGCTGACTGAAACTTCCCGGCTTTCCCGATTCGCCGGGACCCTCGCCGAGCATCCGGCAAAAGCCGCCCAGCGGCAGCAGGCGCAGGGAGTAAGCGGTGTTATCCTTGCGCCAGCCAAATATCTTCGGGCCGAAACCGATGCCCAGTTCCAGAACCTCGATTCCGACGGCCCTGGCGGCGATGAAATGTCCCAGCTCATGGAATAGAATGAGAAGACCGAAGACAAATATCGAAGCAATCAATGTTTTCACCGATGCCCACTCCTATCTGTTTGCTCATCGAGTAGCTCCCGGGCCCGCCGGCGAGCCCAGCCGTCGACCGCCTCCAGCTGGGGCGGTTCCGGCCGGGGGATCACTTGATGTTCCCCCAGAACCCGGGTGATCAGGCGCGGTATGCCGGTAAAGGTCAGCGCACCTTTCAAGAAAAGTTCCACCGCCACCTCGTTGGCCGCATTGAGGCAGGCCGGGGCGGTGCCGCCTTCCTGCAGCGCCCGTTCGGCCAGATCAAGGCAGGGGAATTTTTCCCGCTCCGGCTCGGCAAAGGTCAACGTCTGCCCGAAAAAGCTGAACCTCGGCCAGGGATTTGTCTGTCGCTCCGGATAGCTCAGGGCATACTGGATCGGCAGCCGCATATCTGGCGGCCCGAGCTGGGCGATCACCTGGCCGTCCATAAACTCAACGGCCGAGTGGATGATACTCTGCGGGTGGATCACCACCGTGATCCGCTCCAGGGGCACCCCGAAAAGCCAGTGTGCCTCGATCACCTCGAAACCCTTGTTCATCAATGTTGCCGAGTCGATCGTTATCTTCGGCCCCATCCGCCAGTTCGGGTGGGCCAGCGCCTCTGCGGGGGCGACCCGCTCAAGGCTTTTTTCGTCCCAGCCGTGGAAGGGCCCCCCCGAGGCAGTCAGCCAGATCCGGGCGATGGCGCCGGGCGGGGCGGAGCCGAGGCACTGCCGGATGGCGGAATGCTCGCTATCCAGGGGCAGGAGCCGTTCCGGATGCAGCAGCCCTCTCCGGGCGAGCAGCTCGCCGCCGACCACGAGGGCCTCCTTGTTCGCCAGGGCGACAATCTTCTCCGCCTC
>JAAZPS010000146.1 GCA_012797095.1 Bacillota bacterium
CCTTTCACCCTCAGCACTTTCCCGGTGTCATCCTGACCTCTCTCCCGGTGTCATCCTGAGCGCAGCGAAGGATCTCCGCCCAAACCTGCCGCCTCGCAATACCCCTTCACCATCATCCTCCCCCATCTTCCCAAACGATTCCCCATCATGATACATCTCCCGTCACCTTTTTTGGGCTTCTTTGAAGGAAGTGGCGAATTATGCGCTTGCCCGGGCAATAATTAGCGGCACTGCCCGGTAATATTGCCCCGGAACCACCCTTTACCGGTCTACCGCAGCGCTGCAGAAAAGAGCTCCGGCTGGATCCCTTCTCGAACTAGCGGCCCGAACATAGAATAGTACTGCGATGAAGCCCTGCAGATTGAGATCCACCCTGATTCGCGGTACAGTTCAGCTGACCGCAGCCAGCATCCTTACCCGGATAATCGGGCTGGCCAATCGAATGATCCTCTCCCGCCTCATCGGCGCTGAGGGGCTCGGCCTTTACCAGATGATCCTGCCGCTCTATGCCCTGCTGGCGGTCTGCTCCGGTCTGGGTCTTTCCGGCGCTGTGACCAAGATGGTCGCCGACCGCAGTGCCACCGGCGATCGAACCGGCCGGCTGCAGGTCCGCCGCATCGCCATCTACCTTGTCTTCACCGCTGCTGCAGTCGTCACTGTACTCCTGTGGGCCTTTCTGCCGTTCTGGGAACGGTTCAGCCCCGACCCCCGCATCCTCAGCACCCTGCGCCTGACCCCGGCCGCATTTCTCTTCGCCGCCCTCTCCTCGATCCTGCGCAGTTACAGCCAGGGGCGGGGTTGGATGCTGCCGACTGCGCTCTCTGGAATTGCCGAGCAGATTGTTCGCGTCGGCATGGGGCTGGCCGCGGCGTACCTGCTTTATCCCCGGGGGCTGGAGAGCGCCCTGCTGGGGCTGTTTGGCGGCATCATCGCCGGTGAGATCGCCTGCCTGGGCCTGCTTGCCGTGATAAAACACCCCGGAGATAGATCTGCCCCACCAAGGCTCCCGAAAACGCTCTCCCCCAGATTGCTCAAGGAACTGTTCTCCCTGGCCCTGCCGATCCTGCTGATCCGGCTGAGCACGACGATCACCCAGACGGTCGAATCGCTTATGATCCCCGGTCGGCTCCAGGCAGCCGGCTTCGGCGCCCCTGAAGCGACCGCTCTTTTCGGTCAGCTCGCCGGTATGGCGGCGCCTTTGCTTTTCTTGCCGACAGTGCTGATCATCCCCCTGAACACCACCCTGGTCCCCGCAGTGGCCACCGCAGCCACCCTGCGCTTGCGGGGCCGCCTGGAGACACTGATCAACCTGTCCCTGTGGGGCACCCTCGGCCTGGGCGCTCTCTCGGCAGCGCTGCTCTACACAAGCGCCCCCTTCCTGACAGAGGCGCTCTACGGCAGCAGCGCTGCTGCCGGGCTGGTACAAAAGTTGGCCCCGCTGGCCCCCTTTGCCTACCTCCAATTCACCACTGCCGCTGTCCTACACGGCATGGGCCGGCCCGGCTGTGCCGTGGCCAGCGATCTCTGTGGTACCGCCGTCAGCCTGGTCCTGATCTACCACCTGACCGCGCTGCCGCATTGGGGGATCAACGGGGTTGCCTGCGGCTACACCGCGGCTTTTATCCTCATTGCGCTGCTCGACTACATTATGATCCAGTATTTCCTGAAAAGAGTATAATGCGGAAAGGAAGTCATCTTTGTAAGCGAGAGATCCTTCGCTGCGCTCAGGATGACGGTGCAGGGAAGTGGCTCAGGATGACAGGGCCGGGCCCCAGGATGACGGTGAGGAGGGCTTGGGCAGGGGAGCGGCTCAGGAAGACAGGGCAGTACGTTTGTCATCCTGAAGGCGGAGCCCGAAGGATCTCGGCAAGTAAGAGAGAACAGTGGCGTTTGGAATGACAGAGAAGCGGGGCACCCCCGGAATGACAGGGCGGGGAGCGGCTCGGGAAGACAGGGCGGTACGTTCGTCATCCTAAGGGCGGAACCCGAAGGATCTCGGCAAGGGCTGCTGGGATAAAGCAACATGAGCCTGTAGCCCGGAACCGGCAGCTCACCGGCCATTGTCTCCATCCACCTGGCAAGGTCTCTCCCCCGGCTGCCAATCCTTCCTTCTCCATGATTGGTACAAAAGCGAGGAGATCCTTCGCTACGCTCAGGATGACAGGGCTGGAGGTGGCTCAGGATGACAGGGCTGGAGGTGGCTCAGGATGACAGGGCTGGAAGTGGCTCAGGATGACGGAGCCGGGGAGTGGATTGGGGTGACTGGGCCGGGGCTCAGGATGACAGGGAGGAGGGCTTGGCTTCAGGGTGAATAGGCAGGGGAGGAGCTCGGGAAGGCGATAGTTCGAAGGGCCTTACTGATTCGGAGCTCTGACTCAGGTTGTTTTTTTGCGATAGCGGTAGTAGAGGTAGGCGGCAATGATTACAGCAAGGATCAGGGCCGGCCAGATCCACGGGGTGAACAGATGCAGAATCTTCAGCAGTTTGAGCAGTAACCCGGCAGCACCGGTGAAGATAAGACTCCAGCCGATCACCCAGAGGCTGAAAACGGCTCCGCCCAGGGTGGTGAAGAGGATAAAGCGCAGCAGGCTCATCTTCATCGCCCCGGCGGGAAAGGAAATGAAGGTACGGGTCACCCCCCAGAGCTGCCCGATGAGGATGGAGTAGACCCCGTATTTCTCCATGTATGCAAATACCTGGGCAAAGGCCCGGGAACGGGCCGGAGCAGCCGCTCCGGAATTACGGTTGAGATAACCGCCGACAACCCGGCCGACGCTGCCGCCGAGGTAACCGACGAGGTAGCCGATCGCGCTGCCCAGGGTAATGCCGGCGGTGGAGGCGAGGAGCAACGCCGAGAAGCTGGCCCGCCCGCTCAGGATCATTCCCCCCGCGGTCAGCAGAACTACCGAGGAGATGAAGGGAACTCCGGCGCTCTC
>JAAZPS010000016.1 GCA_012797095.1 Bacillota bacterium
GTCAATGAGTGAAAAGGATCAGCAGAGGAAACAACTGTTACTGCGGATATCATCATCCCTCTGGAAAGAGCTGGCAGCCTGGGCGGAGGATGATTTCCGATCCATCAACGGCCAGATCGAATATCTGCTGACCGAATGCGTCAGGCAGCGCCGAAAAGGGAAACGGTAGGGGTGTGGTTATGTCTCCGGCCGTGGTTGTTCGGTCCGGTGTCGCCCCGACTTGTATAACGAGATCCTTCGCTGCGCTCAGGATGACAGGAGGGCGCTCAGGATGATCGGGAAGGGCGCTCAGGATGATCGGGAAGGGCGCTAAGGATGATCGGGAACGGCGCTCAGGGTGACCGGGGAGGGCGCTCAGGATGAAAGGAGGGTGCTCAGGATGATCGGGAAGGGCGCTCAGGGTGACCGGGGAGGGCGCTCAGGATGATCGGGAAGGGCGCTCAGGATGAAAGGAGGGTGCTCAGGATGATCGGGAAGGGCGCTCAGGGTGACCGGGGAGGGCGCTCGGGATGATCGGGAAGGGCGCTCAGGGTGACCGGGGAGGGCGCTCAGGATGATCGGGAAGGGTGCTAAGGATGACCGGGGAGGGTGCTCAGGATGATCGGGGAGGGCGCTCAGGGTGACCGGGGAGGGCGCTCAGGATGAAAGGAGGGCGCTCAGGATGACAGGAGGGCGCTCAGGAGATCGGGGAAGGCGCTCGGGATGGGGAGTAATGGGGAAGCCCAGGGTGATGGCGGGGGCGTATGGATGGGGAGTAATGGGGAGGCGCCCAGGGTATCAGGAAGCGGTCCCGTACTGGTCGGGATGCCATGGCCGCAGGATAGGCCGGGGCAAATGGCGGGGATGGTGCACATGGAGGGAGGAGAAGAAAAATGGGCTTTGCTGAAATTGTTGACCTTCTGCTGAAACTGTGGCCCCTGCTGCTGCTGCAGCTGGCCCTGATGGTCTGGGCACTGATCGATCTGCTGCGCCGCCGCAGCACGCGGACTCTTTCCGTGCCGCTCTGGGCTGTGCTGATCATCGTCATAAACTTTTTTGGGCCGATCGCGTACTTTCTTTTCGGGAGGGTGGAACAGTGAAGGCCGTCGAGATCTGCGATCTTCAGAAAAGCTTTCGCGGGCACCGGGCCCTGCAGGGGATCACCCTGGAGGTACCCCGGGGGGCGGTTTACGGGTTTCTCGGGCCCAATGGCGCCGGGAAGACAACAGCGATCAAGATCCTGATGGGGCTGCTCAAGCCCTCCGGGGGAGGTGCCGCCCTGCTGGGGGAAAGGGTGCACCCCGGCCTTTCCCGGGGATTGAAAAGAAAGATCGGCTATCTGCCAGAGGATCCGGCCTTTCCCGAGGCTCTGACCGGTCTGGAGGTGCTCGAATTTGTCGGGTCGGTGAACGGGATCCCGCCCGGCGAGGCCCGGGCCCGGATCGAGCGGCTGCTGGACAGGTTCGATCTCAGCGCCGCCGCCGGGCGGCGAGTGGCCGGCTATTCCCGGGGGATGAAGCAGCGCCTCGGTCTGGCCAGCGTGCTCTTGCCCGGGCCGGCGCTCTATATTCTCGACGAGCCGGTCTCGGCCCTCGATCCCCTCGGACGGCTGGAGATCCTGGAGCTGCTCGCCTCGCTGCGCGGCGAAGCGACGGTCTTTTTTTCCAGCCACGTGCTCGCCGATGTTGAGCGGGTCTGCGATCATGTGGCCGTGCTGCATCGGGGCAGACTGCTGCTGCAGTCATCGCTGCAGCAGCTGCTCGAACGCTACCGGCGGCCCCGCTACCGGATCGGCTTTCGCAGCGGGGTGCCGGAGGGTCTGGCCGGGGAGCTGCGCCGCCAACCCTGGGTCCAACAGGTGGAGCTGATCCCCGGCGGGCTCGCCGTGGAGGCGGCACCGGTTGATCTGGCGCAGATGGAGGCGCAGCTGCTGCCCCTTGTGGTGGAATGCGGTGCGGCGGTCACCTCGTACGGGCGGGAGCAGGAAGATCTTGAGAAGATCTTCCTGAAACTGCTTCGCCAGGCCGGTTATCGCGAAAACGAAGGAGGTGCCGGCAGTGAAAGCGCTCTTCATTAAAGATATGCGCCAGCTCTGGCGCACCTTCCGGCTGCCGGCGCTGCTGCTGGCGGGGCTCTTCTTCGCCATCCTCGATCCCATCGGGGCAAAGTACCTGCCCCAGATCATGGAGCAGCTGATGCACGGCGCCGAGGGGATCTCCATCATCATGCCGGAGCAGGGTCCGGAGGATGCCCTGATCAGTTTTCTCGGCAAAAATCTCTCCCAGATGGGGGCCTTCATCGTCATCCTGACTGCGATGGGCGCGGTGGCGGGGGAGCGGGAGCGGGGGATCAGTGCCTGGGTGCTCACCCGGCCCGTGGGCCGGCTGCCCTATTTCTGGTCCAAATTCGCCGCTTACTCCACCGGAATCGTTTTGACAGTGAGCTCGGGAACATTCCTGGCGGCGCTCTACACCGCCTCGCTGATAGGGGCGCCGCCGATTATGCCGACCGTCTGGGGCGCCGTCTTCATGATCCTCTATCTGGAGCTCATTCTGGTGATTACCCTCAGCGCCTCGGCGCTGCTGCGCGGCCAGATCGCCGCCGGCGGAGCCTCCTTCGCCGCCCTGATGCTGCTCTGGCTGCCGCAACTTTTTCTGGAGCAGACGGAGGCGGCAAGATATATGCCCTACCGGCTCAGCTCGCTCATCGCTGCATTGCTGAAGGGGAGCGCCGCCCCGACGGATATCCTGCCGGCGTTGCCCGCTGTCTTCATCGTAGCCGCTGCCTTTCTCACCGCTGCTTCGCTTTCATTTCGCCGCGCGGAGCTGTAGTATCGGGGGGATAAAATGATCTGCTCACCGCTGCTCATTCGAGCAGCAGAAGGGTCTTAAGGAAGAGAATGTCCCATTTTACCGGGAGGTTATTTTTTCACAAAGGCAGGGTTATGCCGCTCTTTATCGAAATAGTCACATAAAGGTGAGGCTTGAGATAGACTATTCATCGGAGGGTTTTTGTGAATAACGCCGAACGTTTTCTGAGTGCATATACCGGTATCGAGCAGAGCCTGAACAAGATCGTTGCTCCGGATCGTTTCATGAGATTCTTTGAACTGGTTCGCTGCGCCAGCCGGATTGCCCCGCTCGTCAGGCAGTACAAGGTTGACCTCCTGGAATTTGCCGAGCTGCGCAATGCCATTGTGCACAATCGAACCGATGGACGGATCATTGCCGAGCCCGATGACGAGGCCGTGGCGGTCATTGAACGGATTGCCGCTCACCTGCTCGAACCGCCCCTGGTGCTGCCGCTTTTCAAAAAGAAGGTGCTGGCTGTGGGGATGAAGCAGCAGATCAGTGAGGCGGTCAAGATATTGTACCGCCGCTCCCTCTTTCAGCTCCCGGTCTCCGACAGGGGGGTCACGGTGGCTCTTCTCACCACCAATACGATCACCCGCTGGCTGGGAGAGTGCTACGAAAGGGAAAGCTTTCCCAGGGATGCCGCGGTGAAAGAGGTGCTGGAATATACGGAGCATATCGACAATTTCAAGATCCTTGGGGCCGAAGCGACTTTATTCGAGGTTCAGGATCTTTTTTACCGGTATTATCAGCGGGGCAGAAAGCTTGATGCCATTCTGCTCACCGACTCCGGCAGCCCGTCAGAGCCCCTCCTGGGTATCGTGACGATGCGGGATCTGCCTCTGGTTCAGAAAGCGCTGGCCAGGGCTACTTGAAAGGGGCATTCGGATGATCAAGCATGATCGCTACGGCGAGATTGTTCAGCTGATGATGGGGCGCAAGATGAACGGGACCGTGCTTTACTGGACCGCCGCTTACCTGGTGGAGGGGCTGCTCATCGATACCGGCTGCGCCCATACCGCGGCGGAGCTCTGTCAGTTTCTCGGGGAAAAGGAGCTGGCCCTGGTGGTAAATACGCACCACCATGAAGATCATATCGGAGCCAACCTCGCTTTGCAGCAGCAGCGGGGGCTGCAGATCTACGCGCACCCGCTGGCAGTGCCGCTGATCAACAGGCGCCTGCCGCTTCGCCAATACCAGGAGATGGTCTGGGGATATCCGGAGCCCTCTCAGGTGCTACCGGTTTCCGATACCATTGCCACCCGCAGCTACTCCTTTCAGGTTCTGGAAACACCGGGACATGCGTCCGACCATATCTCCCTGTTCGAGCCGGAGCAGGGCTGGTGCTTCAGCGGGGATCTCTTTGTTTCCGAGAATCAGAAGATGCTCCGCTCCGACGAGGATATTGACGGTATTATCGGGTCGCTGGAAAAACTGCTCTTGCTGCCGGTGAAAGAGCTGATCCTGTTTACCTCCATCGGCCGGGTCTTTACCGATGGGAAAAGCTCCATCCGCCGTTATCTGGGATATCTCGAGAGTCTGCGCGGGCAGGTTGACCGGCTCGCCGGCCGCTCTCTGGATCCTTCCGAGATCCGGGACCGTATCTTTGGCCGCGAGACCCGGCTGGCGGAGCTTACCGGGGGCCACTTCTCCGTGCTCAATCTGGTGGAGCAGCTCATGGGAGCGCAACAGTGAGATCGCTCATCAGAGGGAAAGATAACGGGACTGTCCTCGGACAGTCCCGTCACTACGCCGGCTGCCGCTGTCTGCTGCAGCGGTTTACTTGGGCTGATAGTAGCCCTTGCTCTGCATGTACTTGAAGATCCCCTCACCGTGCTGCTGCTCTTCTTTCTGGATATGGTTGAGCGTCTGGCGGATACTGGGGTCGATCATCTCGAAGATAGCGGTATCGTACGTCGCCGAAATATATTTTTCGGTGGAAAGCATATCCTGGCAGATTGCGGCGTCATTTTGCTCACCCGAGGCGAGCGGTTTTTCAAGAACCCCGGAGGAACCCGGGGCCGGTGCGCTCTGCTGCGCCTGCTGAGCTGAACCCATATTCGGTTGTTGGCCCGCCAGGATCTGGTTGATTGTATCCAGATGCTGCTGCTCCTGACCGGCGTAAGCGGTAAAAAGCTGCTGCAGCTGCGGGTCCCCGGTCTGCCCTGCGTATGCGGTGTACTTCATGATGCAGAGCTCCTCATGAGATTTCTGGTCTTCCAGAAGAAGCCTTTCTTTCTGGGTTAACTGAACCATCGATCGATCACCTCCTCTCCTAAAGCATTTGCAGGCCGTCACTTTTTATACCCTGATATCTGATCAAAAAGGGGGACCGGTTGATCTTGCCGCCGCGCTAGAGACGCACCGGGGCTCTTTTGTGACGCATTTACGTCACTTAAGGAACCCTTTTGGGCGAAAGGGGCCTTCCCCTCGGCCGTTTTGATTCTCACAGCGGAGAGATATTTCCTAAAAACAGGACATTTTGCGGACTATTCGCCTATTTTCAGGCGATCTGGATCTAATTAATAGGTTTATCGGTACTGTCGATCGCTGGCACGGATCTTGCAACTATTAAAGGGTGCCTAGATAAAAAAAAGTGCAAGGAGGTTAGTGTTGTGGCCAAGAAATGTCAGTTTTGGAAGGATTATGATTCAGTGTCGGGTCCGGTTTCTTACTGTGAACTGGCCGCGTTCAACCGTCCGGTCAACCCCGATTTTCTCATCAAAATCGGGTGCACCGAGGCAAAAAGAAAAGAATGCCTCGGCAGCATGGAATTAAACATCGGTGGGAGTGCGGTCCCGGTGCCGGCTCCCGAGCCCAAGGCGGCGGTTACTCCAGTAGCCTCGTTCAGCCCGCCGGCAGAGATCTGCAAATCGTTTGTTGGTGTAGCCCAGGCAAAAGCGACGACCAAGATGGGCTCGCTGATTCCGCTGGGCATTCTTGCCGGCGCCTATATTGCGCTCGGCGCGATCATGTTCACGATCATCACCAATGACCTGGCAGGCTTTATCGGGGACGGACTCACCCGCATGGTCGGGGGGATTTCATTCTCCCTCGGTCTGATTCTGGTTGTTCTCGGCGGTGCGGAGCTCTTTACCGGGAACAACATGATCATGACCGGATACCTGGAAAAGAAGGTTAGTGGAAAGCAGCTGCTGAACAACTGGTTCTGGGTCTACCTGTTCAACTTCGTCGGCTCGCTGCTGGTGGTCTTCCTGTTTTACTATTCCGGTATCTGGAAGGCAAATGGTGGGGCTATCGGTGTTCGGGCGGTCAATATCGCCGCGGCCAAAGCATCGCTGCCCTGGGTAGAGGCTCTCTTCAGGGGTATCTTCTGCAACTGGCTGGTCTGCCTGGCGGTCTGGCTGGCCAACGCTGGACGGGACGTTATCGGCAAGATCCTGGCGATCATGATTCCCATCGCCGCTTTTGTTGCTGCCGGGTTTGAGCATAGTGTCGCCAACATGTATTTCGTTCCCATGGGTCTGGCGCTGGCAAATCAGGAAACCCTGTCCACCCTGCTCGATCCCGCGGTTATCCAGGGGTTGACGGTGAAAGCGTTCTTCATGAACAACCTTATCCCCGTTACCATTGGCAATATCATTGGCGGGGCCGGATTTGTTGCTGCCACCTACTGGGGTGCCTACCTGCGTCCTCTGCTCCCGAAGAAGGATCTGATCGCTAACGGAAAGATGTAAGCAACTTCACCGGGGATAGGAAAGGGGTGACATGATGAATAAAATGGTTCAATGCGTGCATTGGAAGGAATATCAGGGTTTGAACGGCTGGGTTATGTTCTGCAGTGCCGGAGCCTTTGCCAAGCAACTGACCCGGGAAGAAGCGGAGCAGTGCGGCTGTACTACTGAACAAAGAACCATCTGTAAAAAAATCATGGAAACCAATCTCGGATACGGTTTGGTCCCGGATATCCTAAAAGACGACGCTGAAGTAGCGCTGAAAGAGAAAAAGGCTGCCTCTGAGCTGTAGGACATTTATCTGCAGAGCGGGGCCGGATCCGGGTCAAGCCGGAACCGGCCCCGTTCTTTGTACTGCCGAACGGTTTAAGATCACGGGGATTGCCGCAAAATGTGACAGGGGAGAAAAGTTAAGCTGGCTTTTCCCGGTGTCATCCTTGAGGGCGGAGCCCGCAGGAGCTTTTCCCAGGGTTTTGCAGTAGAGCGCCGGCGAGGGCCGAGCCGGGATACCCGAGCAGCGGGGGGGATGGCGGGCTGGCTGTGTCCCCGGGTCAAAGCAGCTGCAGGTTGCCCTCAGGTGGGGCTGCCGTCTCTTTCAGGCTCTCCTTTCAGGTGCTGCCGGGGCTCTGCCGCCAGCAGGGGTGTTCCAGGCGGTAAAAACGATCAAAATAAAGGATTTTCGCTCTCGCTCGCAGAAATCTAGCTATTGAAACGGCAAGCGAAAAAAGTACCTGATTCCTTCGTACCCATCAATCGGGAGAGGGCGAATTTAGCGATGTTTATCAGCAAATTCATGGCGCCGGAGATCATCTTCGGGATCGGTTCCTTGAACCAGGTCGGCGAATGCTGTAGCCGTCTGGGCTCCACTCGCGTTTTTCTCGTGGCCGATAAGGGGGTTATCGAGCACCGCTGGGTCGAGAAAGCGCTTCCCTTTCTGGAAGAGGCGGCGTTGGATTACTGGATCTGGTCCGGTTTTTCGGCCAATCCGCGCGATTACGAAGTGGAGGCGGGGGCTCGCCTTTACACGGAAAACAGCTGTGACGCGGTTCTTGCCATCGGCGGCGGCAGCACCATCGACGCGGCCAAGGCGGTGGCGACCCTGTCGACCAATGAGGGCCGGATCCAGGAATACGAGGGGATCGACCTGATCAACAATCCGCTGCCCCCGCTGATCGTGGTTCCTTCCACCTCCGGTTCAGGCTCCGATGTCTCCCAGTTTTCGATCATTGCGGACAGCGAGCGCAAGATCAAGATGACCATTATCTCCAAGTCGCTGATTCCGGATATCTCCATCTCCGATCCGCTGCTTCTCTCGACGATCAGCAGCCGGGTGACCGCTCATACGGGGATGGAGGCTTTGAGCCATGCCATCGAGGCCTACCTATCGTTGGCGGCGACCGATATGACCGATATCCATGCCCTTCATGCGATCAAGCTGATCTCGCGCAACCTGCGCTCTTCGGTGGCCAGCCAGGCCAACCAGGAGGCCAAGGTGGCCATGGGCAAGGCGAGCATGCATGCCGGAATTGCTTTTTCCAATGCTGTTCTGGGGCTGGCCCACGCCATGACGCATCAGGTGGGGGGGATGCTCGATCTACCCATCGGTGAGATCAGCGCGATCCTTTTGCCCCATGTGATGCGCTTCAACCTGCTTTCATCCATCGACAAATATGTCCGCATCGCCGCGATCATGGGGGCGCAGGTGGACCGGATGACTCCCCGCGAGGCGGCGGAAAAGGCGATCGCCATGGTCTGGGAGCTGGCCCAGGATGTGGGGATTCCCCCCGGGCTGGCCGAGCTGGGCCTGCCCGAGGAGCTCCTGCCCGAGTTGAGTGAAAACGCAATCAAGGACGCCTGTTTCATCACCAATCCGCGTGATGCCGATGTCGAGGATATCATCGCCATCTTTCGCTCGGCCCTTTAAAGGAGGAACGGTGTGGTTATAAAGAATAAGAAGGCACTCATCGAAAAACTGACCGGGATCCACAGCTCGAAAAAATCGTACTATGTGCAGCTGAAAAAAAAGATCGATGAAACCACGCGGCGCAATATCCAGCTCGAGATCATCAACCGGCTAGCCAAGGCTATCGGTATCGATATGTCCTTCCAGGAGATTGTCGAGAGCATCATTCCCGAGCTGCAGACGGTGGTCACCTTCGATACGATCAGCCTTTACGTCATCGACAAAGGGACCATGGTCAGCCGGACCGTCTTCGTGACCAACAACCGCGACAAGAAGGCTGCCGCGGACGATGCCCGCAATCTGGTCGAGGAGAAGACCTCCGAAGCTTTCCTGAAAGTTTTCACCGAGAAGAGGACGATCCTGCTCGATCACCGGACCGGGGAGGCGCCGCCGGCGGCAGGCGGCCTGATCTCGAAGGCGCTGATTCCCCTGCTGGTGAAGGAGAAGGTCATCGGGGTGCTCGAGGTGATCTGCGAGAACGGCTTTGCCGGGGGCGACCTGCATTTCCTGGAGCAGGTCGCCGATCAGCTGGCCGTGACCCTGGAGAATGCCCGCCTCTACAGCGAGGTCTGGCAGCACAAGCAGGAGTGGGAGATCACCTTTTCCGCGGTAACGGATCTGCTGCTGTTCATCAACCGCGACTACCGGATCCAGAGGGTCAACCAGGCGGTGATCGACTTTTTCACCATGCCTGAAGAGGAGATCCTCAACCAGAAATGCTACCGTCTGTTCTACGGGCGCGAATCGAAGTGCAACCCCTGCCTGGCGGATCAGGTCGTGCGCACCCAGAAGACCGCGTACCAGCAATCGCGGACCCGCTTCAACCGGGTGCTCGATATCTTTGCCTACCCTGCGTACACCGAAAAGGGGGATCCCTACGGCGTCACCTACTACGCCAAGGATGTGACCCGTTTCGTCGACTCGATCAAATTTGTCTCCCTGGGCGAGATGTCCGCCGGGGTGGCCCACGAGCTGAACAGTCCGCTCACGGCCATTGTCGGGAACTCGCAGCTGCTTCTCCGGGAGACCGATCCCGGTGAACCCCATTATCAGCTGATCACGGATATCAAGAACAGCGGGATGCGCTGCCAGCGGATCATCCAGAACCTGCTCACCTTTTCACGGCAGGAAGAGTATACCTTCGAGGAGATCGATCTGAACAAGGTCGTGGAGAGCGCCCTGGGGCTGCTCTCGTACCAGATCGAGAAGAGCAATATTGAGCTGGTGACCAGGCCGGCTCCCTCGCTGCCCCGCTTCCTGGGGAACGAGCACGGTCTGGAGCAGATCATCATCAATCTTCTGCTCAATGCCAAGGATGCGATCAACTCCCGGATCGCCGCCGGCGAGACCAGGGAGAAGGGAAAGATCGTTATCGAGACCAGCTCATCGGACAAGGTGATCGCTGTCCATGTGCGCGACAACGGGATCGGGATCGATTACGATGATCTGCCCCAGGTGTTCAACCCCTTTTTCACCACCAAGCGGGTTGGCCGGGGGACGGGGCTGGGTCTTTCGGTGAGCCTGGGGATTGCCCAGTCGCACGGCGGGATGATCGATGTCGAGAGTATCGAGGGTGGGGGGAGCCAGTTCAGCCTGATTCTGCCGCTGGACAAGGCCTATGAAACAGAGGGCGGCAAATGAGCGAGCGGTCGGTGGGGGGTGCTGAACAGGTGGCGCCGCAGGCATGCTTCATGGTGGTGGATGATGAGCCGGAAGTCTGCAATTTTTTCTCGTACCTGCTGAAACGAAAGGGGCACCGTGTGGTTGCCGCTTACAGCGGCTCCCAGGCGCTGGATCTGCTCAAGCAAAATCGTTTCAATGTGGCTGTGGTCGACCTGAAGCTGCCCGATCTGAGCGGCCTGCAGCTGCTCCGGGAGATCAAGAAGGCGCAGCCTGCCTGCGAGGTGATCATCATCACCGGCTACTCCACGGTCAAGTCGGCGGTGGAGGCGATCCAGTCCGGCGCCTTTGACTACGTGGAGAAACCCTTTGGCGATATTGCCGAGATGGAGGATCTGCTCGAGAGAGCGCTCAATGTACGCGCCGAGATGGAAAGGCTCTCTCATTCCCACAAAGAGCTCGGTTTTGTCGTCGGCAAAAATAAGAAGATGCTCAGCCTGATCGCCGCTTCCCAGAAGATCGCCAAGAAAAATATCACGGTGCTGATCCAGGGGGAGACCGGGACCGGGAAAGAGGTTCTGGCCCGCTACATTCATTCCGTCAGCCATCGTAGCGACCGCCCCTTCATGGCCTTCAACTGCGGGGCCTTCACCGAGACACTGCTGGAGAGCGAACTGTTTGGACATGAGAAAGGCTCCTTTACCGGAGCCACCAGCCGCAAAAAAGGGATCTTCGAGATGGCCAACAAGGGGACCCTCTTCCTGGATGAGATCGACTCGGCCAGCCCGGCGATCCAGATCAAGCTGCTCCGCGTTCTCGAGACGGGAGATTTCCTGCGGGTGGGCGGTGAAGAGCTCTGCAAGGTCGATGTGCGGGTGATCGCCGCAACCAACGCCGATCTGGCTTCGCGGGTGGAGGAGAACAGGTTTCGCGAAGATCTTTTTTACCGCCTCGATGTGGCCTCCCTGTTCATCCCGCCGCTCCGGGAAAGAGCCGCGGATATTCCCACCTTTGTGCACTACTTTCTGGAGAAAGAGACGGTGGAGAAGGGGCTGCCGGAAAAAAGATTTTCCGATGAGGCGATGGCCCTGCTGGAGAAGCATACCTGGCCGGGCAATATCCGGGAGGTCTCCAACACCGTGGCCCAGGCGGTTCTCCTGAGCAAGGGCGAGTTGATCGAGCCGGAGGAGCTGCCGGCGCGGATCCGGCCGCCGCAGCCGGAGGAGGCTGCAGAACCGGAGGAGGCCGAAAATGCTGCCGGGGCAGCTGCCGCGGCGCCGCCCTATTTTGCCGTCCATCCGCGGGGCGAAGAGCTTTCCCGGCAGCTGGCCGGATTTGAAGAGCTGCTCACCGCCGGGCTCGATCTGAAGGAAGGGTTTGATTTCAACAATTTTCAGGAAGAGCTCAAATTGTGGCGGGAGCGGGTCAGCGGGCAGCTGATCGAGCAGGCGCTGGAGCTCACTTTCGGCAACCAGGTCAAGGCGGCGGAGCTGCTCCGGATCACCCCGCGGGCGCTGCGCTACCATCTGGAAAAATCAAAAGAGGAGAAAGCCTGAACGGACCCTCGCAGGTTGTTTGCACGGAAAAAAGGAACGCGGGAGCGTTCCTTTTCGATCGATTGATATTTCCGGAGCCTCTCAGTAATCCTTGCGCATCATCCTCCCGATCTCTTTCAGGGAGATGGAGCGGTCGAACTGGAGCAGTCCGCGGCTGAAGATGCGCGCCCCCAGGTAGATAAAGAAAGCCACCCCGAGCATCAGCGCGGCAAAGGTAGAGGCGATCTCCCACCAGGGCAGGGTGGTGGCGCCGATCCGCATCAACATGGTCATCGGTGTGAAGATCGGGATATAGCTGAATACGCGCACCCAGGTGGCATCGGGGGCCATCATGATCGCGCCCGAGGCGAACATCGGGATCATCGGGATCAGCACCACGATCCCCTGAATCTGGCTGCCCCCCTCGGCGTCCTTCATCGTTGCTCCCATCGCCGCAAAGAGGGCGGCGAACATGATATAGCCGCCGACAAAGAAAAGGATCATCGGCAGGAGGGCGCTTGCGCTCAGTCCGAGCTGGCTCAAGTCGACAAAGCGGCCGGCCAGAAGAAGGGCTGCACCCAGCCAGATCCCGATCTGCAGCAGGCCGAGCAGGCCGAAGCCGAGAATCTTGCCGAGCAGCAGATCAAGGGCGCTGACCGAGGAAAGCAGTATCTCCACGATGCGGTTGCGCTTCTCCTTGAGCACCCCATACATGAGCACCTGTCCGGAGACGATCACGGCGATAACGAGAAGCATGCTGAAGATGAATGGTGCGAAGGCCTCCAGGATGGAAAATTCCTCGCCGCTGATACTGCGCAGGTGCAAAGAGACCGGTGCGGTAGCCAGGGTGATCTCCTCCGCACTCAACCCGAGCTGCTCCATCCGGTAGCGGGTCAGCGCCTCCTGGAGCGCTCCATCCAGAGAGAGCGAGTTCATCTGCCTGGCATCGCGGAC
>JAAZPS010000147.1 GCA_012797095.1 Bacillota bacterium
ATTTCGGTTATACATCTTTCAAGGAAGGGCAGGCCGAAATTATCGGCAGCCTTCTGGAAGGCGGCGATACGCTGGCGATCATGCCAACGGGGGCCGGGAAATCGCTCTGCTATCAGCTGCCCTCGCTTATCCTCGGCGGAGTGACCCTGGTGGTCTCGCCGCTGATTGCGCTGATGAAGGATCAGGTTGACGGGATGAGCACCGCCGGAATCCCGGCGGCTTTCATCAACAGCTCCCTCCCCGGAGCAGAGGTTGCCCGGAGAGTCGAGCAGGCCGGCAAGGGCAGGTTCAAGCTGCTCTATGTCGCCCCGGAACGCCTGGAGATGCAAGATTTTCTGGAGATGGCCCGGGCGGTGGAGCCCTCCTTTGTGGCGGTGGATGAAGCCCATTGTATCTCCCAGTGGGGTCATGATTTCAGACCGAGCTACCGGAAGATTGCCGAATTTATTCGCAATCTGCCCCGGAGGCCCGTTCTCGGTGCGTTCACCGCTACGGCCACCCCGGAGATCCGTCAGGATATCGTTAGATTCCTTGACTTTCGGGAGCCCCATATTTTTGTCAGCGGTTTTGATCGTCAGAATCTTCATTTTGCGGTGGCCCGCGGGGTGAATAAAAAAAAGTATCTGCTTGACTATCTTCGGGAAAAGAGGGACCAGCCCGGCATCGTCTATGCCGCCACCCGCCGTGAGGTGGATTCGATCTTTGAGCTCCTGCGGGAAAAGGGCTGCCCCTGTGCAAAATATCATGCCGGGATGAATGCGCGGGAGCGGAAACAGAGCCAGGAGGATTTTATCCATGACCGGGTTACAGTGATGGTGGCCACCAATGCTTTTGGCATGGGCATAGACAAGTCCAATGTTCGCTATGTCCTTCATTACAATATGCCGAAAAATATCGAAGCGTACTACCAGGAGGCGGGGCGGGCCGGCCGTGACGGTGAACCCGGCGAATGTCTGCTGCTCTTTGGCGCCCGGGATCCCCTTCTGCAAAAATATATGATCGGCGAGACGGTCTATGCGCCCCGTAGGAGAGCCAACGAATACCAGAAGCTTCAGCTGATCACCGATTACTGTCATACTTCCGGCTGCCTGCGCAGATTTATCCGCCTCTATTTTGGAGAGCAAGGGGTGCCGCAGCAGTGCGGAAACTGCGGTAACTGCAGCGATGACAGCGAGCTTGTCGAGATCACCCTGGAGGCACAGATGATCCTTTCATGCGTGGTTCGGGTCAAGGAACGCTACGGTGTCGGTATGGTTGCCGATATTCTGAAGGGATCCCGGAGCAAGCGGGTTCTTCAGCTGCATCTTGACGGTCTTTCCACCTACGGCCTGATGAAGGATTATCCGCTGCCGCAGATCAAGGAGCTGATCAATCTGCTTGCCGCCGAGGGTTACCTGGCGCTCACCGGGGGCGACTATCCGGTGATCCGGTTGGGGCCAAAAGCGGCCGCTCCCCTGAGGAAGGGGGAAAAGGTGTGGCAGCGGCGGCGCAAGAGAAAAGCGGCTCCCGCTCCCGACAGGCTTTTCGAAAAGATGCGCCGGCTGCGCAAAGAGATCGCCTCACGGGAGGGGGTGCCGCCCTATATTATCTTTCCCGACAGCACCCTGCGTGAATTGACCGAGCGGCTGCCCCTGGATCGGGAAGCCCTGCTGCGGGTAAAGGGGATCGGCCAGGTAAAAATGGAAAAGTTCGGCGAGCCTTTTCTTCGGTTGATCAAAGAGCACCTGGAGCAGCAGCCCCGCCCGTCGTGAGATCGTATCTTCACAGTTGATGGAAAGCATCCGGGGTTTTCCTGAAGGATCCGCTTCTCACCCCGATTGCCCCCCGGCTCCGCGGAACAGGGCCAGGATCTCGGAAGCCTTGTTCCGGTTCTCTCCCCGTGCGCTGATATACCGCTGGACCTCGAACGAGGTCAGCCGGGCATC
>JAAZPS010000148.1 GCA_012797095.1 Bacillota bacterium
AACTGCGGAAAAAAGATAATCCAAAGCCCCCTGGGGAAGTTATTGCTCTAGTATCTCAGGGGGCTTTTTTGTCCAAACATCCCGTCAAACCAGAGACATTTAACACCGTCTACCTCTTGACAGTAAGCATTAGTAGCTACAGTATACAAAAGCATCGAGGATCAGCTGAGTCAGGTTAGCGTTGAATTAAAAAGGCTGTCCAGTAGTGAAAGGGTAGATCTGAATTACGGTTTTGACAGTAAAATCTCTTTGGACATTGGTTGGTCTTCCCTCAAGAGATCGGTTCTGAATTGTAGTGAGACCCTGTTTAGCCTGGCCAATGCGCTGGATGTTGTTTTAAAACAGATTGCCGATAATGATGAGAGTTTCCTGGACAGCGTCCTTTATATTCAGGGTAGCAGATATGTAGGCATTTGCAATAATTGGGCAGAAATACTTTGTGATTGTTTTGAACAGGGAAAGAATGATTGCTGCTATCACGTGAAGCACAATGATAAAGGAAGCAAAGTAGAATGGGAATTTATCGTGACCCCATTGCAGGTGTCTGAACTATTTTATGAAAAAGTGACTGAAAATGCTGACTCAATAATTCTGACATCTGCCACGCTGGCCGAGAACAAAACCTACGATCGGATTAAAAAAAGCCTTGGTTTTGGTCATTTAGAAAATAGGGTGCAGTGCATCGGTCCGCTGAAACAGATATTCGACTATAAAAACAACTGCGTGTTGGCCGTGCCTACAGATTCACCGGGGTATCGAAAAGAAGATGAATTTACAACTTTTATGGCCGATGCTATATGCAAGGTAGCACTGCTCCTGGGCGGCAAAACACTTGTTTTGTTTACCAGTCTAAGAAGAAGGGATGAAGTTTGCAAGAAAGTTGAAGCTGATTTGAGCAAAGCTGGAATCAGGATACTATCCGGTTCTTCCCGGGGGATGGTGGAACAATTTAAGGAGGGGAGTGCTGTGCTTTTCGGTTCCCGTGGTTTTTCTGAAGGAATTGATATAAAAGGGCCGGCCTTAAGCTGCGTGATTATAGATAAGCTTTCTTTCCCATATCAACACGAACCGGTCAGAAAGGCTCGGTACAATCTAGCGGAAAATGGTTTTAGGGATATATATTTATCGGAAGTGATTTTGACACTACGTCAGCAATTTGGAAGGCTGATTCGTCATGAAAGCGATAAGGGTTTTGTTGTGGTGATGGATCAGTTAAACGTGGGGAAAGGGTATTGTGCCAATATAATAGCGAACCTTCCGGAAGCTGAGTATATTCAAGATACTCTTGATGGATTGATTAAGCATATGCTGAACCAATATATTCTATGGGGGATGCTGGATTTTTGATTGGGGTTTGCCGACTGTAGTTGATTTTGAAATATGTCCGGGACGGCTGCTATGCAATGTTGTGGTGATTTAGCAACTGTAGCGGTGCTCTCTGCATAAGCGAAACGGAACACCTGAGACGGAATGCGTACAACAAGCGGTTTTATTAAGCGGTTTTATTGCCACCTGTATCGTCTTTAAAAGCATACAGGTGTAATAACCTTACAGTTGCCGAAAAAAACGATTTGGGGGCGGGTAGGGGCTTCCATTAAATGGGGTGTAGGCATATGTTTAGTCATGCCGTGATCTGGTCGATAATATCTCCGTTGGTGAAATCGGCAAACGAAAAAAAATGCAAAAAAGGCTTGACAGATAAATTTGACTTATGTTACAATTGTAACGAAGCCTGGAAAAGGCTGAGTTGTATCATTTTATTTGCCCTCACTGCGGTCTCTCCGTGTGTCATCGCAGTGCCATCTGCACGGGGGATGGTCGGGGATTGCTTGGAGGAAATTATATTCCGAGCGGGTCTGTATAGACTTAGTAGTTAAATTGCACGGCACATGATGCTGTGATGCTTAGCCCGGTTGCCTGCTTTCTGGCAGGTGAGGGGAGTGCGATTGCATCCCCGGCCTCGACCTTACTTAAAGAGCGAAAATACCCATCCATGCGAATGGGGAAAGCTGGCGAGGCAAGCTCCTTGGCGAAGCTGTATGCTTTTTTAATGTGTACGCGCGTACACATTCAGTATTTTACCTTGAATTGGTAGTGGATGGAAACCAGGATTTCTTGGAAATTTTGACGTATGGCAGCAGGAAAGGGGACCAACTCCTTTCCTGTTTTTATTTGGAGAAATTATAATCACGGCAAAATCTATTGGGGCCGTGAAGGTGTTTTTTGAAATCATTTGATCTTTTTTAATAACACAAGATATTTAGGTGAATTTCTTTGAAGTTGAAAATACAGGTGGCCTTGTTTGAGAAACAGGCCGCCTTTTTGCTGCAATTTATGGCCATTGTTTTCTTGGTGGTATGCCTTTGTCATTGCTACAGATTTTTAATCTTGGAGAAACGCTTTCGCGTTTTATGTAATTGTGTGCAATCTAATTTTTGCACCTTTCCATTTATTTATGCATTGCTATAAAACGCCAGAGACTGGCGTCAAATATTATTGGAGGTTATCGAAATGCAACTATTAAGGCCTAAAGAAGTGATGATCAAGTTGGCTGTCAGCAGGGGGAAAGTTTATCAGATGATTCGGGACGGCATAATTCCGTCGGTTAATATCGACGGATGTTTGAGAGTACCGGAAGAATCATTACATGAATTTATACGTGAACAGCTTGACCAGGCAGGTAAAACAGCTGCACCAGCAGAAAGAGTATATGTTCTTTTTGGCGGTAAGGCGGAAAGGAGCCGTGTTGAAAATGGCTCGTAAACCGCGCGATATCGCTATAGGGTACCTCGAACCCATTAAGAATAAAAATGGGAGGCAGGTGGTGCATCCGGAGAAAGGTTTAAAGTGGAGAATTAGAGTTGAGTTGCCGCGACGTGGCTCAAAAAGGGAACGGCAAAGGAGGTACCGTACCATTCATGGTTCGGAACGCCAAGCCATGATTCAGATGAACAAGCTAATTGCAGAAATCAACCACAATCTTTCTACAGACTTTATACCTAATAGAGTAGACGTGGACATTGTGAATATATCCTTTGGAAAAGCTCTGGAGGAGTGGTTGGAAGTAAGCCGTGATAATGGAGACTTAGCCAGATTAACGTGGGAGAAATATACAGGCATGGCTAAAAACCATATCATTCCCTGTCTTGGCCATATTGGTTTGCAAGAGATGTCGCATTTTCACATATCTCGTTATATAGAGATCAAGCTTGGCAGAGGTCAGAGACTTGATGGCGGTAGATTAGCACCGGCGACGGTTAATAGACATGTAGCCATAATAAGTGCTGTTCTGCAAAACGCAGTGGAAAACAAAAGGATTATTTCAGTTAATCCTGCTCGGATGGTTTCAAAAGCTAAGGAAAAAGAGAACAATAAAAGAGCGTACAATTGTTTAACTGCGGTAGAGCTTGATGATTTGTTAACGAAGTTACATGAGCTATACTCGTTACGAGGTGCAGACAAGTCAGTAAAGGTGAAGATGGGGAAAACGTTGAAAACTTTGGGCTTTTCGGATAGGGAGATAGCTTCGCCCAAAGCCTTGTATAAATTCAAGGTTGTGCAGCTTTATCCTATTGTTTACCTGGCAGCTATGACTGGAATGCGTTTGAGCGAACTACTTGCACTAAAGTGGGACAACATAGATTTTCTTCAGAAAAGGATAATCAGGGTTTACCAAAGTTCACATTATGGGACTAAAGAGGATGGGGAGAAAAGTTCTCATCACATCAATTCAACCAAAGAAAAAAAGGTTAAACCCTATATCGATCTGTCATCTGAAGATGTGGCTTTCCTGAAACACTATCGCCAGGAACAGTTGAAAAGAAGGCTGCGTTATCAAGGCAGTTATACTGACAACAATCTAGTGTTTGCCAAGAATGATGGAAGCCATCTTCGAAATGATACCGTAAGTTCGGAGTTTTCAGCTTTTGCCCGTAGCGTTGGTATCCCAGTTACTTTCCATGGGTTACGGCATACCCATATCACCTTACTGCTGGGTTCGGGGATTCCGGACATGTATGTTTCACGCCGTGTTGGGCACCAGAGAATTTCGACGACTACTGATAATTATGCTCATGTAGATAGGACGACAGGACCTAATCTGGGGGCAGCTTTTCAAGCTGTTTTGGCCGGGGTTAGATCAAGGCAAATTCAAGCTATCTACCCTAAATCGAGAGACCAGTAGACTGAAATTTGGCGACTTTGGGATCGTACGGTCTACTTTCGGGCTACTTTTGGTCTACAAAATGATTTTTGGTAGTTTTTAACGGCTAGATGTAATGGAATGTAAAATCCCGAAATGCCTGGCGGTACAAGGGTTTTCGGGGTGTCGACTTCACAATAATAATGGCGCGCCTGGGAGGATTCGAACCCCCGGCCAGTAGATTAGAAGTCTACTGCTCTATCCCCTGAGCTACAGGCGCGCGCATCATTATCTTACCCCGAAAGGAGTCAAAAATCAATACTGGGGTAAAATGGGTTTGAGTAAAGTGCTTGCGGTAACAGGGCGGTTGCGGGCAAGGTTGCGGTGTTACTGCAGGCATGTTTTCGAAGAGCAAAAGTCCGGAAGATACCGTAAAAATGAGAAAAAGATGCGTTCGGACACGGACGTCCGAACGCATCTTGATCAGGTTCTTTCTGTTAATGTTGTGTTTCCACCTTTTCAAGCCATGCTCCCAGTTTCTCAAACATTCCACCTTTTGCGGGCATCTCCAGGCCCATGGCCAGATCGAAATGGCCGGAACCTTCTACGCCATACTGTTCATCATATTTTGTTTTGGTTTTTTTCTCCATGAGGAAATTCTTGGTTTCATCAAAGCTGACCAGGGAACCGGTACCGTTGGAGAAGACAATTGCCGGGACGGACATGCGAGCCATGTTATCATTATCGCTGTAGTAGTAATAACCGTCCTTTGGCCTGGGTCCGGCGACGCCGGCAATCAGTTTGGGTGACAGGTAGTTCTCCTTGCCGTTCAGATAGTGCTCGCGAAGAGTGTAGTTCAAGCCCATATCCATGTAGTGGCCGAAACCGCGTATGGGGGCGCTGCCGACGGCGTAGCGGACCGTCCAGTCTTCCAGGCAGGGATCCATATTCTCCACCACCCAGAAGTTGAGGTAGCCGAAGAAATTGTTGATTATTGAATTACCGCTGGAAGCCAGATTGACCAGGCCGAAGAGCCCTTCCACTATCCCGACCAGAGGCTTGCTCGGAAAGAGCTGGATCAGATTGTCGGAAACGCTGTCCAGCGGCAGAAACAGTCTGGAGCCAACCAGGGTCCAGAAAGGTGTGGTGTTCAGGAGAGTTACCGGCAGATCGGGTACTCCTGCCGGGTCGATCCCGATAAAGCCCTTGATCATATTGTTTCTTTCAACGGCCAGATCACTGCTGGCCTTGACATGGGGCATAAAGCCCAGAGCATAGCACAGCCGGTAGTACGCTTCTTTGGCCCGGTCTGTTTTGGCGCTGCCGCTGTCCATGTAGGCGCCCTGCAGGTAGTCGTAGCAGACCAGACCGCCGGTGCTGTGGCCGCCGATATACATATTTTTACCAGTTACCTGATGCACTTTGGCAATGGCCGCTGGGGTGTCCTGGGTGGCCCAGGTATCCAGGGTGGTGATGCCGTCGGGATTGGTCCCCTTGCTCTGGACCAGGCCGCGGCCTGTTCCCCGGTAATTGACGAACCAGGGGTCGTAACCCTCCAGCCAGAGATAGTGGGCCAGGCTGTAGTAGCGCATCTTATCTTCCTTGATATAGGGTTCGTAGTCTTTTTTATTTTTGGTCAAAGCCCAGGCCGGCGCGTCTTTGACCGGCGGAACGTAGACGTCGCGGTACGCGCGCTCCATCCCGGGGGGGGTGCAGGAGAGATACTGGTTCATATTCATGGTGATGCCGGTGAAAAGAACAATGGGAGTGCCGTTGGTTCTGAATTCCGGTTTCCCCTTCGGATTGTACGGGGCATAACGGTACAGGAAGATGGTGCTGCCATCATCGGCTTTTGCTTCATGGATACCGTCCTTATTCAGGGGAACGGTGGAAGTGAGCGGTGCAACTTTGACACTGGGTTTGAACAGTCTTCCCAGCAGGCTGGCTTCGGCAGATTGGTTCAGCGGCAGCAGAACAACCAACAGAACCACAATGGGGAGAAAAATTTTTTTAAGCAAGCAGGCGACCTCCTTTATGGAAAGGTATTTTCCCAATAGTAACAACATTCTGCAGCGGTGTCAAACGCATATTTCCTCTTGATTTTCATTGCGGGCGAAGCACCCTTGAACAATGTCGAGGTTTGTCCTGCAAATGCGCGCTACGGGCCAAGTTCCTTCCGGAAGGAGTAAGCCAAACAATCAAGAAATAGATAGTACCAGGGATGGCGGCAGAGCGGCAGGATCGGTGACCGGTCAAACCCGCCGGAGCGCTGCTTTTGAAAAATATCAAAAGATACCCGAGGAGGTTTACGATCATGAAAGGCGCAATTTTGCCAGGGGCGGAGCCTTTTAACTTTCCGGGAGGTGACGTCGGCTGTCTGCTGATCCACGGTTTTACCGGAAATCCCTCGAGCATGCGGCCGATGGGTGAAGCCCTGTCCAGACAGAGCTTCACTGCAGTGGGGCCGCGGCTCAAGGGCCACGGGACAAGGGTGGAGGATATGCTTGATAACCGCTATCAGGAGTGGATCGCCTCGGCGGAGGCAGGATTGGCCGAGATCGGCAAGCAGTGCCGCACGGTTTTCGTTGCCGGGCTCTCCATGGGAGCAACGCTGGCAATGCATCTGGCCTGCAAACATCCCGGCAAGGTGAAAGGGGTCGTGCCGATCTGCGGACCGGTCTTCATGAAAGATTTCAAGATGATCTTCTTACCGCTGCTGCGACTATTCGTAAAAACCGTACCCGGAATCGGCAGCGATATCAAGGATCCCGCGGTTGCGGAGCTTTCCTACGATCGCGTGCCTCTGCGGGCTTTGGGTGAGTTGCTGCAGTTATGCCGCCTGGTGAAGGAGGAGCTGCCCCGGATCAGGCAGCCGGCGCTCATCTTTGCGGCGCGGGAGGATCATGTGGTCCATCCCTCCAACGCCCCCTATATTCTTGAGCAGATCGGTTCGTCCGAAAAGGAGCTGATCTGGTTGGAAAACTCCTACCATGTGGCCACGCTAGATTATGACAGAGAATTGATTTTCGAGAAGACGGCACAGTTCATGCAGCAGCATTCCCGGCCTTGAGGAGGCGATCTTGATGACAGCACGGATTCTTTCCATCGATCAGGGGACCACCGGGACCACGGCGATGCTCTGGGATGAGCAGGGGCTGCCGCTGGGGCGGGCGGCCCGGGAGCACCGCCAGTATTACCCGCAGCCGGGCTGGGTGGAGCATGATCCTGAAGAGATCTGGGCTGCTACCCTGGCCGTGGTCGAGGAAGTTTTGCAGGAGGCGGGGCTCGAACCTTCCGCGCTCACCGCGATCGGGATCACCAATCAGCGGGAGACGGTGGTCTTCTGGGACCGCTCTACCGGCAAACCGCTGACAAAGGCAATTGTCTGGCAGTGCCGCCGGACGGCACCGCTTTGCCGTGAGCTGAAAGCGGCCGGCCGGGAGGAACTTTTTCGGGAGAAGAGCGGTCTGGTGCTGGATCCTTACTTTTCCGGGACCAAGATCCGCTGGGCTTTGGAGCAGCTCCCCGCAGTACAGGAGGCGGCCCGCAGGGGAGAGCTGGCCTGCGGGACCATCGACAGCTACCTGCTTTACCGGCTCACCGGGGGCCGGGTTCACGCCACCGACTATTCCAATGCTTCGCGTACCCTGCTGTTCAATATTCATACGCTGCAATGGGACCGGCAGCTGCTGGAGATCCTGGAGGTCCCCGAAAAGATCCTGCCCCGGGTCATGCCGAGCAGTGCTGTTTTCGGCGAAACCGATCCCGCCGCTTTTTTGGGGGTGCGGCTGCCGGTCAGCGGGATCGCCGGCGATCAGCAGGCCGCTCTTTTCGGCCAGGCCTGCTTCGAGCCGGGGATGGTAAAAAACACCTACGGTACCGGTTCCTTTCTCCTGATGAATACCGGAGAAAGGGCGATCCGTTCGGAAGCGGGGCTGCTGACGACGATCGCCTGGGGGATTGACGGTGCCGTCGATTACGCTCTGGAAGGGAGTATCTTTATCACCGGAGCGGCGATCCAGTGGCTGCGCGACGGCTTGCAGATAATCGGGCATGCTTCCGAAACCGGCCCGCTGGCGGCACAGGTTGAGGACAGCGGCGGCGTCTACCTGGTGCCGGCCTTCGTGGGCTTGGGCGCGCCCTACTGGGATCCCTATGCCCGCGGGCTGCTCATCGGGATCACCCGGGGCACGACCCGGGCTCATCTGGCCCGGGCTGCGGTCGAGGCGATGGCCTACCAGACCTGCGATGTGCTGGCGATCATGAGCCGTGAGGCCGGGCTCTCCATCGGTGAGCTGCGGATCGACGGCGGGGCCGGGGTGATGGATCTGCTGCTGCAATTTCAGGCCGATCTGGCCGGTACAGTGGTGCGCCGCCCGGCCACCCTGGAGACGACCGCTCTGGGGGCGGCCTATCTGGCCGGCCTGGCGGTGGGGGTTTGGCCTCACCGGGCGGTGCTGGCGGAGAGGTGGCGCGAGGAGGGCTCTTTCCGGCCGCAGATGGCCGCGGCGAAGCGCGATGCCCTTTACCACAACTGGCACCGGGCGGTGGAGAGGTCGCGCGGCTGGATCGAGGAGGGTTAGGACTTTAGCGTTGGGATCGTTGCAGTGACTATTTGGCAGGAGGTTGGAAGATGGTTTTGAAGATATTCCATACCGCTGATCTGCACCTGGGGATGACCTTTGGCAATCGCAATTATCCTGAAGCGGTGCGGCAGCAGCTGGTGGAGGCGCGCTATCAAACCCTGGAGCTGCTGGTGGAGCTGGCCAATGAGGCAAAGTGCCGTCTGTTCCTGGTAGCGGGAGATCTTTTTCACCGGGTGCAGATGCCTGCCCAAACGATTGCCCGGGTGGTGCAGATATTTTCACGTTTTCAGGGTGATTGTGTCGCGGTCTTGCCGGGCAACCACGATTATTACGACGGTTACGGAAGCCTCTGGCAGGAGATGAGGGAGCTTTCTACCGATTCACTGCTTCTTCTGACCGAGACAAGCCCCTATCACCTTCAAGATTACGGTATCGATGCGGTGCTCTATCCGGCTCCCTGCCACCGGAAGCGCTCCGGGACAAACCGGCTGGGCTGGATCGGCCGGCTGGCGGAACGGCCCGCTGCCCGCTGGCAGATCGGGGTAGCCCACGGGACGGTGCGGGGGATCTCGCCCGATCTGGAGGAGCAGTACTTTCCGATGGATCAAGCCGAGCTGACCGTGCTCGGCCTGCATCACTGGTGCCTCGGGCACACCCACGTGCCCTATCCGGCCCAGGAGCAGGTGGAGGAAGCCTCGTTCTGCTTCAGCGGCACCCCCGAGCCGGACGGTTTCGATTGCCGGCACGGAGGCAGCGCCTGGGTGACCACGCTGGACGAGACCGGTCGGGTGAGCAGCCGCGCTGTCCCCACGGGAAGGTTCCGTTTCATGGAGATTGCCCGGGAAATACACGATCCGGGCGAACTGGAGCAGCTGCAGGAGCAGCTGCTCCAGGCCGGCGAGCGAGCCCTGGTGAAATTGAGCCTGAGCGGTTTTTTGCCCGAAGAAGCGTACCGCTCCCGCCGCCGCTGGTTCGAGGGACTGCGCTCGGGGCTGCTCTATCTGGAGGAAAGCGACAGCACCCTGGCAATGGAACTTTCGGCAGAGCTGATCGAAACCCATTTTCCTGCCGGATCCTTTCCGCAGCGGCTGCTGTCCCGTCTGGCGGAAAAAGATGACCCGGCGGCGCTGCAGCTGGCCTACCGGCTGATCGATGAGGTGAAAAGATGATCATTGAAGAGCTGACGCTTGATCCGTTCAGCGGGGTCAAGGAGGGCTGTTACCGTTTTCTGCCGGGATTGAATGTGCTTCTGGGGCCCAACGAGGCGGGCAAAAGTACCCTGGTCAATGCTCTTTTTGCGGTTCTATTTTTGCCTCCGGACCTGCGAAAGAGCTCCGGAGATTGGAAAAATTTCATGGTCAGATCTCTCCCCCATCCCGGCGGTGATACCGCCCGGGTCTGCTTGCGCTACCGCAGTGCTGCCGGGGAGCGCTGCACCTACCGCTGCTCCTGGGGGGAGCTCAGGGAGAGCCGTCTGCTGCTGGAGAGCGGTGCCGAGATCAACAACCCCGCCGGGATCAGGGAGCGGCTGCTGCAGGCACTTTGTTACGGTCGGGGAACCTACGAGTCGATCCTTTTCGCCCGGCAGGACGAGATGGAGCGGACCCTGGAGAAACTGCGCGATGATGATGAGGCCTCGCGAACCGTATCGGGGATCTTGCGACGGGCGGTGATCGAAGCCGGCGGGGTCTCCCTGGAGGAGCTGGAAGGAGCTATTGCGGGCGCTGCCGAGGAGCTGCTCGGCAACTGGGATCTGGAGCGGGATGGCCCCAAGAATGATCGGGGTATCGACAATCCCTACCAGCGCGGGGTTGGCGAGCTGCTGGCAGCGTACTACGAAAGTGAAAGACTGCGCCGCCGGGTGCGGCAGACAGGCGCGCTGGAAAAACGGGTCGATGAACTGGCCGGAGAGCTGGCGAAGACGGCAAAAGAACGGGACAGCATAATGGAGCAGCTGGCGAAGGCGGTGATTCTGGAAAAAGATATCCGCCGCCGCATTATCCTTAAACCAGAGCTGGAGGCACAGGAGATTGAAGCGGGGAGATTGCGAAAGGTGATCCTGGCCTGGCCCGAAGCGGTGGGCCGGGTGGAGGAGCTGGTCAGGAGTGGGGAAAAAGATCGGGAGAAGCTTGCCGCTCTGCAAGGGGAGCTGACTGCAGCGAAAGAGCAGCAGGGCGCGCGGAGCAGGCGGCAGCTGCTGGAGAGGGCCCGGCCGCTGCAGACTGAAGCGGTTAAAAAGGGGAAAGAGCTGGCCGGAATGGGTGAAATCGGCAAAGGTGATCTGCGAGAGCTGAAACAATGGCAGAAAAAAGCGGGGGAGCTGAGGGCGACGGTCGGCGCGATGAAGCTGCAGGTTCGGCTGGTTACGCGCAAGCCTCTCGAATTAAAGATCACGCCGGGGCTGGAGCCTGCTGCGGTCAAACAGATTGCAGCGGAAGGCCGCTTTGAGGGGGCAGGACGGCTGCTGCTGGAAACTGCCGATTGGCTGCTCGAGGTGCAATCAGGGGAGGGTGATGTCGAGAGCCTGCTTCAGAAGATCGTGGAGCTGGAAAGACGCAGTGCGGCAAAACTTGCAGCGCTGGGGGCGGCGGATCTTGCTGCTGCTGAAACAGCTTTCAACAGGCGCGAAAGTCTGGAACGGGAGCTGGCCGGTCTGCGGGCCACGCTGGAAGGTCTTCTGGGAGAGATCGCTTATGAAGTGCTGGAAGAAGAGATCTCCCAGCTGCCGGAAGAGAAAGAGGTGCGTGATCCGCAGCTGATCCAGGAAGAGATCACCGCGCTCAACCGGAGCGCCGCGGCAGACGAAAATATGCTTCTCCAGAAGAGGCAGGAGATCGATAAATGGGCTGCGGAGCACGGCAGCCCGGAAAAATTGGCTGAAAAACTTGGTGAGTTGGAGAGAAGATCCGGGGAGATCCAGGCGGAGCTGAAGGCCCTGGCGCCCCTGCCGGACGGCTACAGTTCGGCCGATCAGTTCATGGATGCTCTGGACAGATGGCGCGGGCAGAAAGATCGCCTGCAGGAGGCAGCCTCTTCGCTGAAATATGAACTGAGCAGGGCCCGCAGCGAGCTGCCGGAAGAGTCGACGGAAGAGCTGACCGAGGCGTTGGCGATCAGTGAAGGTCACTTCGAGCGGCTCAAGGAAGAGGCCCGGGCGCTCAGCGTGGTGGCGGCAGAATTTCAGGCTTTGAAAGATGAGCTGGACGGCGAAACCTTTGAACCGCTGGCCCGCTCCTTTGCCCGTTACCTCGGTCCGGTGACCGGGGGACGCTATACTGCTGCCGAGCTTGACGGTGTCGTTCCCGGCAACATCATCCGGGCAGAGGGAGGGCCGCTGCCCGTGGAGCTGCTCTCCACCGGAACGGCCGGCGGGGTCGCCCTGGCGCTGCGGCTGGCCGTGGCTGAATACCTCCTCGAGGATGCCGCCGGCTTCATGGTCATGGATGATCCCCTGGTCTATCTGGATCCGGAAAGGAAAGCGCAGGCTGCGGCAGTGCTGCAGGATTTTGCCCGCCAGAAGCAGCTGATCATCACCACCTGTGATCCGGTTACAGCAGAGCTGCTGGGAGGAAATATCATGATGCTGTAGTCGAGAGAGATGAACTTGATCGAAAAACCCACTTCGCGCAACCTGACTGAAGTGGGTTTTCGAATTCAGAAGCGCCCTTGCCCCGCTGCACCGGGCTAGCCGTTACGAGCCGGCTTCAGCTCAACAAAGAGATAGAATTCCAGAAAATCGATATGGATTTCGCCGGTAGTACCCTTCTCCCAGCCGTTGATCGCCTTGAAAAGATACTGCAGGGTCAGCCCTTCATTTTCTTCAACAAAGGTCAGCTCTTCTTTTGAAAGCTGCTCTCGATCCTTTACCGGACTGCTCCGGAACAGTTTGACGGCGATATCGCCGACATTTTCGGTATAATCCGGCCGATCCGGGAAGATGATCTTCAATTCATGGTTTGCCGGTGAATAGATCGCCTCGAAGTCATCGGTCCGGTAATGCTGCCCGGAGGAAGAGAACTGCATGAGATAGTCGATACCGGAAAGTTTCCACCAGTTTTCCTGCTCGTCCATGAAGAGATGGAAATAGGCAGCAGCATCTTTGGGGGGACCGTATTCCGGATAGAGGGGAAAGCCGAAAAGGGCTTCCATCCCGTCAGTACTGAACCCTTCAGGCAGCGCCCGGAGCCGCTCCAGGCCGTGGTAGCGGTCAAAATAGAGGACGATGGAGCTGATCTCCTGCCGGGTTTTATCCGGTACGGCCGCAGCGGGTTTGACGATCTTTCCTTCCTGAAGCAATCCGTATTCCAGAGCAATCTTTTCAAAGCGGTGATTCTGGCTGCGTACCGAGACAGCATAAGCGCTCCACGGGCCGCAGATCGCCAGAGCTGCCACCAGGGCCAGTGAAGCGGGCAAGAATATATTGCGCGGTTTCCTTGATATGATCAGATAGAGCATCGAGCCGGTGACCCACAATCCTGCAACGAGCACAAAGTAGCGATTTTCGGTAAGGCCGTAGGCGCTGATCCGCACGCCCATGGCTGCAAACATCGTCACCAGCAGCGGCAGGAGCAGGATAGGGAAATAGGCGGTAAACGATCGGATCCACCGGTTGCTCTGTCGCAGGGGGTAGACGCAGAAGAGCACCAGCGTGCTGATCAGGGCATACCAGAGCACCAGATGCGAGACCATCACCTCGGGCCACTGCTGTGTAATCAGTATCTTGATCGAGTAAAGGTAGAGGATGGCGCTGTAAGCCAGGATCAAGGGGATCATGATATAGCTCAACAGCATCTCGAGTACCTGGGGATAGCTTTTAACGATCGGCCGCTCTTTCGAGGGGATATCTGCCAGGAAAAAGGCCGGGGCGAAGATCCCTCCCACGATCAGCCAGAGATCGAGAAAGATCTTTTCGGAGATGTGGGCTGAAAAAAGGTAGTTGATCGTTCCCAGGATGGCGGCAAGACCGCCGAAAAGAACGGAGGCAAACAGGTAAGTAATCAGAAAACTGACGAACAGCCCGATCATGGAGTGCTCGTAGTTCTGCCGGCGATAAAAGTAGGGGATCACGGTAAAAGAAAGATAGAGAGCAAGGCTGATCGCCACATATCTGGAGATGGCGATCATATTGAACTCTTGCAGCAGGAAAAAATAGTAGAGTGTGAGGGCGGCTGCGGCAGCGGTATAGAGCAGGATCTTGAATCCTGTCTGCAGGGTTGGTTTTCTTTCAAAGAAAACCTTGATAGAGAGAGAAAGGGGTATCCCCAGGGCCAGCACTGCAGCCAGCCGCATCAGGTATTCGCCGGGTTCCCCGGCAGTGTTGTCAAAGCCGTGGTTCAGCATGATCAGGACTATTACCGTGGCGGTACAGACAAGCAGGGTTTCCGGGAAACGCTGCAAGCTGGTACCAAGCTTCGCCAGAAGGTTTTTGCCGAACAGGATAAAGCGCTCACGTTTGCTGGTCATGGCTCACACCCCCATGTTCTAGATTCACTCTCCATCTAATATAACACGGGAAAGAAAAACTGTAAGCAAAAATCTTAACCCGGAGCGTATGGCTGCAAATTGGCAGTGCCACCGGGATCTATCCCGCAGAGGGTTTTACGAAGGGGATCTTACCAGGAGTGTTGACTTGAACGGATGATAGGACAGCAGGTCGGTCTTTGATGCTTGCACCAACCTGCTGTCGCATTTTTGTGGATGATAGTGAACCTATTACTTTGACGACCTCTTTACTCTTTACCGAAAATATGCACCGCTGCAGCAGCCTCTTCAGTGCCGATAAACCCACCACCATTTTCGGTCAGGGCAATTTTGGCGCCCTCCACTTGTCTGGCTCCCGCTTCACCGCGAAGCTGGGTGATCACTTCGTAGACCATGGCCAGACCGGAGGCGCCAATGGGGTGACCGCGGCATTCCAGCCCTCCGGATACATTTACCGGAATCCTGCCGCCCAAACGTGTTGCTCCCTCCTCGGCAAGCTGACCGCCCTTTCCTTCCGGGCAGAACCCCAGCACTTCGGTTTGCAGCAATTCCCCAAAGGCGGTGGCATCATGCACTTCGGCCACATCGATATCTTCCGGCTCAACCCCGGCGATGGCGTAGGCTTTGCGGGATACGATCTTCCCGATATGATCTGTTTCCATCGGCCTCTCACGCCCGGTTCCGAGAACGGAGGCCATTATTTTTACAGCACGGTTTTTGCCTGCTTTGGCAAGATATCTTTCGGAGCAGATTACCGCTGCCGCTGCCCCGTCACCCACCGGCGAACACATTGACCGGGTAAAGGGATAGGCGATCGGTTTATCCTGGAGAACCTGATCAACGCTCATCTTTTTGCGGTACTGGGCATAAGGATTGAGGGCGCCGTGGTCATGGTTTTTTGAAGAGATTATGGCTAACTGACGTTGGGTGCTTCCGTATTGACTCATATGCCAACGGGCGCCGAGGGCGTATATATCCATAAAAATACTGCGGCCCCCATCTGTTTCTGCTTCTTTTGGTATCTCCAGAGGTAAGCTATCGACCATCTGCATCAATTCCCCGATCTTTTTGGGGAACTCCTCGACATCCAGGCAGGAGGCGTAAGAGCGGAACGAAAGCATCTTGTCGGTATGGCTGATCTTCTCTGCGCCCAGCGCCAGAACAAGATCGTATTGCCCAGCCTTGACGGCCGTGTAGGCCAGGTTGAGCGCGGTTGAGGCACCCGCACAGGCATTTTCCGTATTGACAATCGGGATCTCCGTAATGCCGAGAGGGTGAAGCATCACCTGGCCGCGGATAGAATGCTGCTCACTGAACATGCCCCAGAAGGAATTGGAGACGTACGCAGCCTCCAGATTCTTGCTTTCTATTCCGGCATCTTCTAGGGCCTTCTCAAAAGCTTCCGCAGCAAGCTCCTTGACGGAACCTTCCAGGAATTTGCCGAACCTGGTCATCCCTACACCAATCACGTATACATTGCTCATCTACTATCCCTCCGACAAATAAATTATAGTTTTTCGCTGGCAAAAATAGCTAGGCTGTCGTTGGAACCGTCTTCGATCATGGAAGCACGCGCGTCACGGAAAAGTTTCTCAATGACATATTCCTTGGTTACGCCGTTGCCACCGAATATCTGAACAGCATCGCTGGCAATCTGGAAGGCAGCTTCGGTACAGAATATCTTGGCGACAACGGAGTATTCAGTGGCCGGTGGTACGTTGGAAAGGTTGTAGTTGAGCGCTGCCCGTGAAAGGGCCCGGCAGGCTTCGATTGTCTTGAACATGTTAAAGAGCTTGAAGCGTACATGCTGATGTTCAAACAGAATCTTGCCCCCCTGGATCCTTTCCTTGGAGTATTTCAGGGCTTCCTCGTAAGCAGCCCGGGCTGCTCCGGTAAAGGTGGCGGCCATGTAGGCGTTGCAGGTCGCCAGGGTAATGTCGGTTATCGCTTCGTAGCTCTCCTGATCGATAAACATATATTCCTCAGGCACCCGGACGTTGTCAAAATAGATTTCGCCCTGATTCAGTTCTCTTTGGCCCATTTTGTTAAGAGGTTTCCCCCGGGAAACACCTGGTAGGTCAAGGGGGACCAGACAGATCCCTCCACCGGACATGCCCATGGAAGGATCGATGGTCAGATAGACCATCGCATGGGTGGCGATGGTGCCGAGGGAGACCCAGGCCGCCTTTTGACCGTTGATCACCCATTCCTCGCCTTCCCGGTGCGCTCTGCACATACCAGCGATACGGGGATCCTTGAACTGAGCGCTGCCTACGGCGAGGGCGTCTGAACCATGATCCGGTTCGGTAATCGCCCAGCAGCCGATGATCTTTGCGTCGGTGTCCTCGCAAAAGGGAACCAACAGGTTCTCGATAAGGGTGTCGCTGGGCACCAGCGAACCCAGGTAGGCAGGGAACTGGGCCAGCCCCAGGGCAATGCTAAGACCGGATGAACCATAGCCCAGCTCTTCCACGACGATGCTCACCTCAAGGGGAGAAAGACCCAGACCACCGTATTCTTCCGGGACCAGGGTCTTGTGCAGGCCCAGAGCGTACGCTTTTTTCAATGTATCCCATAAAATAGAGTCCGGGGCGATGACCTCTTCCGGGCTCAGTTCATCCAGCTTGATGCTGGCCGGTCGCAAGGTTTCAATGGCAAATCTGCGGACGGAATCTCTGAACATGATCTGTTCTTCGGTAACATTGGCATCCAATTCGAGATAGCTCATGATCTTTTATTCACTCCCAATTTAAAATGATGAAAAGCTCAGGGGAACAACAAATTAGCCTGTAGTTCTGGGGACTTCCCATGCTTCCGGGGAAAAAGGGTTTTGCCCGGAAAGATTAGATTCAAGATCCTGCCGGGGATCAAATGTAGTCCTTCACTGCGAATATTTCCCCCTTGCCTTGATTGAACATATCTCTTAAAACCCTTTCCAAAGGTTTTTCGGATATCGTTTTCGGCAGATCATCGAGCACCTGAAGATAGGAGGGGATAAAATTAGCGGTAAGCTCTTTTTTGCACTTTTCGTAGATTGAAGTGGGGTCGATTGTTTTATCCTTGAACGGGCTGATTGCGGCGACAATATCACTTTCTCCGGGAGCTCCGGAAGCAGCTGGAATACCGTAGACGCATACTTCGCTAACATCAGGGTGCTCTCCGATGATCTTTTCGATGTAATCCGGTTGGATGAAATCACCGGCCCGGCGTAGTTCAGTACCCTTTCGGTGATCGAAGTAGAACCACCCTTTTTCATCCCGGTGGACCATGTCACCGGTTCTGAGCCAGCCGCCTGCTGTCTTTTCCTTGGACTCTTCTGGCAGGCCCAGATAATCAACCTTTGTTTCCCCCCGGAGCATTCTGAAGATCAGCTCACCGGTAACCCCCGGATCAACCTCGTTGTCGTTCTCATCAACTACTTTCAGCTCCATGACGCCGGGTATCCCCTTGCCGAAAGAACCGATCGGCCCTTTGCCGGGAGGTTTGTACGCAAACCCGCCCTCAACCGAACCGTACCACTCAAGGATCTGAACAGCGAAACGTTCCTCAAAGGATTCCCAGATTGCTTTGGGGGTTCCGGCGCTGATCACGGTTTTGACAGGATTTTCGCTGTCATCGGGCCTGGATGGTTCGTTATAGATCGCAGCCATCATACCCCCGAGCAAAGAGAATGAAGTGCAGCCGTATTTGCGGCAGATATCCCAGATTCTACTTTTGGTGAACCGCTGGCTGAAAACTGCTGTGGTATCCGAGTACAGCGCAGGAAAAAGCGTCACTGCCTGGGCATTGCCATGAGAAAACGAAAGCCCCGAATAAAGGATATCTTTCGGGCGGTATTTCCATACTATCTGAGTTAGAACGGAATAAAGACCGGTGCGGTTATTGCGGATCATGACACCCTTGGGATCTCCTGTAGTCCCGGAGGTGTAGATGATCTGCATCGGATGACGGACATCCATGATCTTCTGTTCAACTTTATCCCAGTTATCCTGCTCTAAAATCTCGTTTAGAATCTCATATTTGGGTGACTGCTGGATCTCCTGTTCAGGAAAATAGGAAACAGCGATTGCCTTTACCTGGGTTAATTCGCTGGCGACCTCCTCCAGATCAGCAAGACATTCCCCGGAGCAGATCACTGCTTTGGCGGAGCTGTGGTTGATGATGAACTTTAGACGGTCCCCCTTGTAGCGGGGGTCTACGGGTACAGCGATTGCTCCAATGACGATACCGCCAAGCAGGGCATAGATAAATTCGGGGTGATTGCGCATATAAATGGCAAAATGATCCCCTTTGCCAATTCCCTGCTCGATCAACCAGCGGGCAATCTTGTTTGATCTTTCGTGAAGATCCTGGTAGGTGATCAGATCTTCTCCATATTCGCCCTTCTCAAAGATGAAGATCGGTTTGTCTGGCGTCTGGTTTGCTTTTATCTCCACAAAATGAGAGGCGATGACCTGGTTCAGGTGGGCCTTAGCCATTTAAATCCTCCTTTTGTACCTTGCTCAGTCCTCGATGGCCCCGATAAAACCTCTGGTGTATGTGGGAAACTCCTTTTCAAAGATCTCATCCCAGTACTCATCGGTCCAGAACTGGTGACGATCAAAATAGGGGTCTCTTTTCGCGGCACTTACGGATAAAGTGACAACTATATCAACATCCTCGATGACCTCCAAAGCGCGAGCGCCAAAAGCCAGGGTGCTAAAAACACGGCTGTACAATCCCAGACGGTAGGCTGCGGCAGCAGCTGCGTTGGCAGCTATGTTCAGATTAAGGTTTTTGAACTGGCAGCTGGGCCCTTCCGCCATCAGCGATTCTGTTGGCTCGGCTAGATTAAGCTCTTTGCAGGTGCGGAAACCGCAGGCGCCACAATTGTAATTGAAGGGCGACTTGCGGGTGTCTCCAAAAATGATAAGGGCGCTTGGTTCTTTAATCAGCTCCATCACATGACGCCCGTCCCTTGCTGCCAAGGGGGACATATCGGCCATGGAATAGCCAAACTGGGCGATCTCTTCCATCTCTTCCTTGCCGGCTACAACGATCTTCAATGTATTTCGTCCTTCAAACCGGTAGCTGTTGTGGGCGGCCAGTACGATTAGCTCTATAGCGCGGTCAAATCCCCTCTGGACCAGCTCTTCCATCTCCAAGATGGCCATGATTTACCTCCTTTACCGGATAAGTTTATTCGGTTAACTGTAGATCGACCTGAATTGCGGCCAGAGACGCTTGATGATCCGATCAGTCATGGTCCGTTCATTTATTTCATCATATTTTTTGGGGATATCCCGGAATGGGCTTTTTTCAGTGATCGAGATAGCAACCGCCAGAGCCAGGCCGGTCTCCCGGGGGAGCAGCCTCATCCTCATGGCTGCTGCACCGGCCGACCAGAAAACACCGTAGTCAATCCCCAGATTCCTGGCCAGTGTGATAACTCCGTCCAATGCGTAGGCAATATTGTTTGCCCGGAAAATACAGAGAGGGCCAGGGAAAGCGATCCTGTTATCACTCGGCAGCCTTTCTGCTTCCCGCAAATTATCGCAAACCAGATGACCGCACATGTTACAGTTAATGTCTGACGGATCGTTTTTGCTGCGTAGAGAAGTGATCAGCAGCAGAGCATCGGCATCTCGCATCATCATGGCGTCCCGTTTGAAAAACCCCCAGCCTTCATTATCCCCGGCCATATCCTCCACGGCCTGGCAGAGATCCTCGATCTCACATTCATCATCGATGATATGGACGGTGCACTCACCAACTCCACCAACCCGTGGGGTGGTGGTCGCTGAAGCCAACAGTAGCCTGGCGGCAATCTTGGCCGCTTCCTTGCGGTCCTTTTCGAACTGTTTCAAAGGCCTTTCCATATCAATTGGTCTCCTTTATAGTCATGTGATCTACAAAATGCCGTGTTTTTTTGCAATATCGGGGTATATTTCGTAGGCAGGCTTGAGCAAGGGCAGCAGATTTAGCACCTTTGGCATGGGACCTTTTGCCTTGATCGCTCTTTTGGCCAGGGCTACCGGCATTTTGATCTTCTGCAGCCAGAATTGATGGCAGGTATCTCCGCTTAAAGTCATCTCCACGGTGGGTTTATCATCGTGTTCCCCGCAGACAATCTGACCGTCGCTGCATAGCCAGATATAACCTTCCGGATCGCTTATATTGAATTTGATGGTAATTCCTGATTCGAGGTATTTTGGCCCCACATCGGGGTTATCGAGCAGAGCATGAAAAAGATCACCGAGAACCTCGTACATTTTTTGCGTGCTTTCAAAGATAGCCATTTTTTTCTCCCTTCAGTTATAATTAAAGTGATTCTAGGCGAGGGCGCGGGCGTTGGTAAACAGTGTGTATGAGCACCTCCTTCCGGGATAATTTGAGAACAATACTTTTAAAAATCAATCTCAATTGTCTGGCTCTGGATATTACAACAAGTACTGCTCCTGTAATATTTATTAGACATCCGGCTGAAGATTCCTGCATTTCTGAATAGATCAAACTGGTCAAACATTGCACCGCAGTGGATCGAGTCGAAATTATTCAGCAAAAATGGTTTTCAGGAAAGTGTAGCGAGCTGCAACGGTGCGATCAGCATTTATTTGGCTACAAAAGCATTACATGCGGCAAGAACGGGGCGACAATGTACCGGTCAGGCAGAAGGAATTGCTTTTCTTGGAGTCGAAGAGATGCATTCGAAGTCAAAGGTAAAAAGTTGGTGAAAGGATTTATTGGGATTCTGCTGTTTCGGGACCGGGAATATCTGGCAGAGCAGATCGTGCAAGGCAAAATTGAGTTGCCTTTGCGGAAAAAGGTGCAGCCATGGGCAAGCAGCCTGGATCGGTGGGAATGAGATCTGGCTTTAACAGGGAATGGCGCCGACTGATATCCCCTGATATCGGAATCTGTGATCTCTGTGCGGCAGAGATTGCCGACAGGAGCAGCAGGCGCTACCGGTACGCTTTCACCAGCTGTCCGGATTGCGGTGCGCGCTTTACGCTTGCCGGCGAAGGAACGTGCGGCTGCGGGGAAACCGGCCCCGGACCGGTTCAGTGTCCTGATTGTCGGCGGGAGTATGCGGATCCTTCCAGCAGGCGGTTCCGGTGGCCATTCAGCTCCTGTCCTGTTTGCGGGCCGCAGCTTGCCTTTTACAGGGCCGGAGAGAAGCAATGCGGAGATCCCCTGGCGTTGTTCGATCAGCTGATCCGGGAAGGTGGAATTGTCGCGGTCAAGGGACTGGGGGGGTATCATCTGGCCGGCGATGCCCGGAACGAGGCGACAGTAGCAAGGTTGAGGAAAAACAAGCTGCGCTATGAGAAACCCTTTGCCGTGATGATGCGCGATATCGAGACGGTTAAGCGGTTCTGCCGGCTGGACGCTGCCGAGGAAGCTCTTCTCCGATGCGCCGAAAAACCGATCGTGCTCCTTCAAAAGAGGGAGAGCTGCGCGGTAGCCCGGGAGACTGCACCGGGCTGTACCAGGTTGGGGGTGATGCTTCCGTACACGCCGCTTCACTGCCTGATCATGGAAAAAAATGATCTGCTGATCATGACAAGCGCCAATCGATGCGATTGCCCGACGATCTATGACGATGACGAGGCGATGGCCACTCTTTTTGATCTGGCGGAGGCGGTGTTGACACACGACCGGAAGATCGTTCGCCGGATGGATGACAGCGTCTGCCTGGTCGGGGCAGGAAGGAGGCGGCTGATCAGGCGGGCGCGGGGGTATACCCCGGTGCCGCTGCCCCTGAAAGGCGGCAGCGGGGTGGTGCTGGCCCTGGGGGCGCAGCAAAAAAACACCTTCTGCCTGGCCATGGGGGAAAAGGCTTTCCTGAGCGCTCATCTGGGCGATCTGGATGAGCCGGAAAATGAAAGATTCCATGAATCGGAGATACAGTCGTATCTGCGGTTGTTTGACGCCAGGCCGGAGGCGATTGTCCGGGATCTGCATCCCGACTATGTTTCTACGAGGATTGCCGGTCGTTTCAAAAACAGGCTACCGATATATCAGATCCAGCATCACCATGCGCATTTCGCCTCTGTCCTGGCGGAGCATCAGCTGACCGGGAACGCCATTGGGTTGATCTTCGACGGCACCGGATATGGCGAGGACGGTACCCTGTGGGGCGGTGAAGCCCTCTGGGGGGATATCACCGGGACCGAACGGTTCGGGCATATGCTCCAGGCACCGCTTCTGGGCGGCGAAGCCGCCATTCGCGAGCCCTGGCGGATGGCCCTGGCGATGCTCAGCATCTCCTGCGGGAAAGCCGCCGCAATGGATCATTTTCAGGAATACGGTGATCAGGCGGGGCTGTTGCTGCAAGCGGGTGAGCGGAGAATCAATGCGCCGCTGACATCGGGGGCGGGGCGATTATTTGATGCTGTGGCTGCCCTTACCGGCGTCCGGACCGAGACAACATATGAAGGGCAGGCGGCTATTGAACTCGAGCAGGTGATCGATGATGGAGCAGGGGGAAGCTACGGTTTTGAGATCATCCGGGAAGAAGGAAGGCTCATCTTTGATTGGCGCCAGCTGATCCGCGATCTCGTTCGCGACCTCGGCAAAGGCTGCAGCAGGGGCGCAATGGCGGCCAGGTTTCACCGCGCCGTGGTGCAGCTGCTGGTGGATCTTTCACTTCTGGCCAGAAAGGAATATGCTTGCAGCAGGGTTGTCCTTTCCGGGGGTGTCTTTCAGAATGCGTATCTGCTCGACCATGGGTTTGCCGGACTGCAGAGAAAGGGCTTTACCGTTTATGCCAATGAAAAGGTTCCGGCAAATGATGGGGGGATATCTTACGGCCAGGCTGCGGCGGTGTCGCGGTTGATCGGGATGAATCATGATCCTTTGAGGGTCAGGAACCGGGAAATGGATGGAGGTGACCGGTAATGTGCCTGGCCATACCGGGGCGAATTATCGGGATCAAGGACGGCTTCGCCGAGATAGATTACAGCGGTGTATCCAGGAGGGCCAGCTTGAGGCTGATGGAATCCGCGGCAGTGGGTGACTTTGTGCTCGTGCACGCCGGCTTTGTCATCCAGGTTCTCGATGAGGATGCCGGCCTGGAGCTCGAACAGCTGATCGAGGAAATGATCAATGAAATCTAGAGGAGCTGCGATCAAGGAAAGGCTGGCCAGGCTGGCAGAAGCCGTGGGTCAGGTCACGATCATGGAGGTATGCGGCACCCATACGGCCAATATCCGCAGGTTCGGGATCCCGGATCTTCTTCCCGATACTATCAGGCTGATATCCGGTCCCGGCTGCCCTGTATGTGTGACCCCGCAGCAGGATATTGCTGCAGCGCTTTTCCTGGCAGAGCGGAAGGGGATTATCTTTACTACCTTCGGAGATATGATGCGGGTGCCCTGCGGCGAGAGAAGTCTCTATTCACTCTACGAGCAGGGGAAAGATCTACGCATCGTCACATCGCCCCTGGATGCTTTGCGCATGGCGCGGGAGAATCCGCAGGCGCAGGTGGTCTATTTCGGGATCGGCTTTGAAACAACGGCTCCGCTGACCGCTGCTCTGGTGGAGGCGGCAGATGAATGCGGGGTGCAGAATCTGAGCGTATTGTCGGTGCACAAAACTGTACCGCAAGCGCTGAGACAGCTCCTGAAAAGCGGCAGCAAGATCGATGCGCTGCTCTGCCCGGGGCATGTTGCCGCAATCATCGGGGCAAGGGGATTCTCCTTTGTGCCGGATCAGCTGATGCTGCCCGCGGTTGTGGCCGGGTTCGAGGCCGATGATATTGTGGCGGCGCTTTTTGGCATCATTCAGCTGCTGCGTAAGGGCGAAACCAGATGTGTCAATATGTATCCGCGCGCGGTGACAGAGGCCGGGAACAGGGAAGCGCTGTCGCTCCTGAACAAGGTGTTCGAACCCTGCGATGCCAGGTGGCGCGGGCTCGGGGAGATCGAGGGGAGCGGACTTCGCCTGAAAGGACGCTACAAACAGTTTGATGCCGCCCTCAGGTTCGAAATCAAGGCAGACGAGATCGAAGAAGCAAAAAATTGTATCTGCGGCCGGATCCTGTGCGGCGAGAGGGTACCGGCGGATTGCCTGAATTTCGGTACGGCCTGTACCCCGGATCGGCCGTTGGGTGCGTGTATGGTCTCAGCGGAGGGCACCTGTGCAGCCCACTATCGTTACGGAGGCGACAATAACGGATGCAAAGAAGAATAACGCTTGCTCATGGTTCGGGTGGGGAAGCGCAGGAAGAGCTGATCCGGGAGCTGTTTTTGCCGGCGTACTCCAATGAGATGCTCCGGCCCCTGACCGATTCGGCCATCTGCCGTGCGGGTGAGAAGATTGCGATGACCACCGACAGCTTTGTTGTCAAACCGCTATTCTTTCCCGGGGGCGATATCGGCAGACTCAGCATCAGCGGAACGGTAAACGATCTTGCCGTCAGCGGGGCCTGCCCAAGGTATATCTCGGTCGGGATGATCATCGAAGCGGGTTTCCGGATGGACAGCCTTGCGCGGATAGTCGAATCAATGGCCGGGACAGCAAAAGAGGCCGGTGTTTATATCGTCACCGGCGATACCAAAGTGGTCGAGGGGGGGGCAGCCGACGGTATCTTCATCAATACGGCCGGAATCGGTCTGTTTACAGACGGGAGGGAGCCCCTTGCTCAAAAGATAGCTCCGGGAGATCGGATCATCGTCAGCGGAGCCATCGCTTCACACGGGATGGCGGTTATGGCGGCGCGCGAAAATCTGGATTTCAAACCGCCCATTGAAAGCGATGTCGCCCCTGTTGCGGCAATGGTGGAAAAAGTATTGCAGCAAGATGGTGTGATCAATGCAATGCGCGATCCCACGCGGGGTGGAGTGGCGGCCACTTTGAATGAATGGGTTGGCCCGGATACCGATATCATTATTGATGGGCAGTCATTGCCGGTACGGGCAGATGTGGCTGCAGCGTGCGCTATTCTGGGAATGGATCCGCTGTACATTGCCAACGAGGGGGCCGTGCTTTTATCCGTACCCCACCGATACGCGGATACGGTGTTGCAGGCGCTGCACTCCGCTGACCTTGGCAGAAGTGCAGCAATTATCGGGGAGGTCAAGAAAGGCCGCGGCAACCTGTATCTTCTCACGGAATACGGCACACATAGAAAGATCACGATGCCGCGGGGGGAACTTCTCCCGAGAATCTGCTGAACGGGAAGGAATAATTCCGGGGTTTGAAGAATTAATATTATCAGAGAGTTTTTCGGCGAACAAATACGGCTTGACATTCCGGTTTGGTTGGAGTAATTTAGGTAAGTAAGGGTTGCACCGAATCTACGGGCCCCTTTCATTCGAGGATTATGGTTAAAATTCTTCGAAGCAGTTGTAGCTATTCACGATTCCTTGTTCAAACATGACAACATTGCCCTTGCAGAAATTGTTGGAGCCCCGGCCTGAAAAGCTGGCGGATCATCTTTGCTGCGTTCTTTGAGGCCGATCTGCCAACGAGAAGCTGTCAGGCCATGTGGTTGGCCAGAAGCCGGATCGGTTTGCCCGGTTTTTCTGCGGGGTGATCGGGTGCCGGTAAAAAAGGAGATGATCAGGCAAAAAAGCCCACAGATGAATTACTGTTGAAGTTTTATCACCGGCCGACCAGCTGAGAAGAAGCAACCTAGACTAAGGCTGATTCCCGCTGTGAGGATTGTAATCGCTCGCGTATCAAGCTTTAGGGTGGGGGATAAATGGAAAGCAGTATCATGCTCATATGCATTTGTGTTCCGTTGTTCGGTGCTTTTCTTCTTCCGGTTTTAGGCTTGATCAATACAAATTTAAGAAACCTGGCTGCGCTGGCTTTCACGGCTACCGCTTTTTTATGCGCAGCGCTTGCTTTGCCCGAGGTGCTTGCCGGATCGCCTCTCTTCCTTCATTATGAATTGCCCCTGGGTCTGAGTTTCGGTTTTTACGCAGATTCCCTTGCCGTATTTATGGCCTTGACCTCCTCCCTTGTAGCCACCGTTATCGTGATCTATTCATTTGAATATATCATGGAGTACGGCAATCAAAACGAATACTACATGATGGTCTGCCTCTTTATCGGTGCGATGATGGGACTGGTCTTTTGCACAAATCTTATCTTCATCTATATATTCTGGGAGATATCTGCGATCTGCTGCTGGAGACTGATCGGTTTTTATCGCGAGGAGATCACGGTAAGCCGGGCCAACAAGGCTTTTATCGTAACGGTTGTCGGGGCGCTGATCATGCTGATCGGGTTTGTCGGGATCTATGGACAAACGGGTACCTTTGATCTGGTTGCGATGAAAGGCACCCATATCCCCGTATGGATGGTTGTCCTGATCTTGTTCGGGATACTGTCGAAATCTGCAACCTTTCCCCTGCATAACTGGTTGCCCGATGCAGGGGTGGCCCCCTCGCCGGTAACTTCGCTTCTGCACGCAGCGGTGCTTGTGAAGATCGGTGTTTATATGTATGCGCGGCTATTTGTCATCAATCTGAATGTCGATACTGTCTTCACCGTTGCCGTGCCGGTTATTGCTGCGGTCAGCGCTCTGGTCAGTGCGGGGGTAGCCTTGAGCTCGAATGATATCAAGCGGATCATCGCTTATTCCACCATCAGTCAACTGGCCTTTATTCTACTGGGGCTGTCCTGCGGCAGCAAGATCGGAGTCCTCGGGGCGATGCTCTATATTCTGATGCACAGCGTGGCCAAGGGCGGTCTCTTTCTCTGCGCGGGCATTGTCGAGCATAACCTGCACACCAAGGATATCACCAAGATGGGCGGATTATACAAACAGATGCCCGTGACAGCTTTTGCCTTTGCCTTCTGCGCTTTCTCGGTGATGGGGATCCCCCCGTTTGGCGGTTTCTTTGCCAAATATCTGGTGATCAATGGGATTGTATCTGCGGGCAATGTTGCGCTTGCCGCTGTTTTTATCATCGGCGCGATCATGACGATCCTCTATCTGCTCAGGCTTTTCGTGAAGGTATTTCTGGGCCAAACCGTCTCCGAAGTCAGGGAGGGGACCCCGCTGATGGTCGGATCGGTGCTGCTGCTTGCGCTGCTCTCCGCTGCCCTGGGGATATTTATCAATATGCCGTCGGGTTTTGCATCGCTGATCGGGGGGGGTATTTAAATGCTGAACTCCATCTTTCTATTTCTGGGCAGCGGGGCAAATATCATCTGGTTTCTGGTCGTATTGCCTGCTGCTGTTGGAATTGTTCTGCGCCTTTTCAACAGGTCCTACCTTCCGGGAATGCTTTTGGCCCTGCTGTCCGCGGTGTTCAATCTTCTGCTGGCGGTAAGTCTTTACCGATCGGAAGGAATCGAGCTGCTATTTCCCTTCTCCTCGGGCGGCCTGGATATTGCCCTGAGGATCGATGGGTTCTCCTCGATGTTCCTGCTGTTTGTCGCCGCCGGTTTTTTGCTGATAACCCTGTACAGCGTTGTCTTTTTGAAAGGGAAAGGTTACAGCGGCATCTTCATGCTCTATATGTTCATCAGCCTGGCGATGATCAATGGTGCGCTGATGTCGGATAATCTGGGGGTAATGCTCTTTTTCTGGGAGGGCCTTCTGTGCACCCTTTTCGGAATCCTGCTGATCAACAATATGCACAGTCCCAAAGCTGCAGTAAAAGCGCTCACCCTGGCCGGCACAGCCGATCTTTTGCTGATGCTGGGGATCATCGTCACTGCAACCCAGTCCGGCACCCTTTATATGAGCCAGATGCAGAAGCTGCCCGTTACCGGCATATCCGCCGTCGGGTTTATCTGTATGGTGCTGGGCGCTGTCGGCAAGGCCGGCAGCATGCCTTTCCACAGCTGGATCCCCAATGCGGCGGACGATGCTCCGACTCCCTTCATGGTTGCATTCCCCGCAGCCCTGGAAAAATTCCTGGGAATCTATCTGGTGGCGCGTATCGTTCTGGAGATCTACGACCTTCGGCCGGGGAGCGGGGCAAGTGTTGCCGTGATGACCATCGGAACGCTCACCATCGTTCTGGCGGTGGCGATGGCCTTGATCCAGAAAGATATGAAACGGCTGCTTTCCTACCATGCCATCAGCCAGGTTGGCTATATGGTTCTGGGTCTGGGCACGGCGCTGCCTGTGGGTATCGTCGGCGGACTGTTCCATATGCTCAATCATGTGATCTACAAAAGCTGCCTTTTCATGACGGCGGGCAGCGTGGAGATACAGACCGGGACGACAGACCTTCGAAAAATTGGCGGGTTGGGCAGAAAGATGCCCCTTACCATGGTCTGTTTCATCATCAGCGCCCTGGCTATTTCGGGGGTGCCGCCTTTGAACGGATTCTTTTCCAAGGAGCTTGTTTTTGATGCGGCACTGGAAAGCAACGTCATCTTCTATCTGGGCGCTCTGCTCGGTGCGTTCCTGACCGCCATCTCATTCCTCAAACTGGGTCGGGCGGCATTCAGCGGAGAGATGCAGTTTCCACCGGAGAAAAAAGATCTTCATGAATCAAGCACCGGCATCCTGTTGCCGATGGGTGTTCTGGCGGTATTGTGTGTCCTTTTCGGGGTGGTCAACCGGTTGCCGCTGGATCGCATTCTGGGTCCGGCGCTGGGCGATGGGGGAATTTACTCGGGATGGCCGCACTCCACCGTGCTGGTGGTGATCTCCGTTGCTGTGCTGCTGCTTTCCCTGGGCGATCATCTTTACGGAAACAAAAGATCCGGAAGCGCCCTCGGCGCAGCCGATCATATTCATTATGCTCCGGTGCTGAAAGAGATCTATCAGGCAGCCGAAAGGAAGCTGTTCGATCCCTACAACTGGCTGATCTCTGCAGCGAAGGGTCTGTCTGCTCTGGCTGTCTCTATCGAGAACGGGATAACCTGGCTCTATGACGACGGCGTTGTGGCGGTGGTAAAGGGAGCAGGCAATATGATGCAGCGCTTCAGCGACGGGAACCTGTCGCGTTATCTGATCGTGGCCCTGACCGGTGTCGTGGGGCTGATCATCCTTTTTCTGATAGCTGTCTAAAGGAAGGAGGAATCATCGTTCAATGGGAGTTCTCGAGTACAGCGCAGCCCTATTTTTCTTCATCCCCCTGGCGGTCGTTCTGGTAAACACGTTATCCTCCAGACTGTCGGCCGAGAAAGTGAGCATGCCCCTGGCCGGCGGGGCGGCGACCGTTCAGATTGCCGCCGCTGCAGCATCCCTTGCGGTGCTTTCGTGCAATCACCTGAGGGGATACGGGTTTTGCCTTTTTCAGAATATGGCCGGTGCCGGCTCGGTGCACCTGGCGGTAAATACCTTTTCGCTGATCATCCTGCTCTGTATCGGGCTGGTTTCACTGGCCTCTGTTCTGGTGGCCAACCGGACCGTGGATAAAAAAAGAGCGTCATACGTCAATTTGCTGATGATGTTGATCCTGGGGATGAACGGGATGGTCATGGTGACCGATCTCTTTTCGCTGTATGTTTTTCTGGAGATCATCGGCATATCCAGCTTTGTTTTGATCGCCATGTTTAAAACGGATCTCGGGCTTGAAGGCGCGTTCAAATATCTGGTGATGTCTGTCCTGGCCAGCATCATGATCCTGACCGGGCTTTCGTTCATCTTCATGCAGACCGGGAGCCTGCAGTACGCGCAGCTGGGGCTGCATGTTCCCGCCGGACCGGGCGGGGCCCAATTGTTCTTTATCTATGCAGCCCTGATCCTGATGATCGCCGGCTTTGCCATAAAAACAGGAGTGGTTCCTTTTCACAGCTGGTTGCCGGACGCGCATCAAAGTGCAAATACAGCCGTGTCCGTACTTTTGAGCGGTATCGTGATCAAGGTGGCCGGCGTGTACGGTTTCATTGTCTTGACCGGATTGTTCCACGAGCTGCCTGCCATCGGGATCACTTTGGCTGTGATGGGGACTGTCTCTATTATTATCGGTGCCCTGTTTGCCCTGCGGCAAAACCATTTCAAGCGTATTGTGGCCTACTCGAGCGTGAGCCAGATGGGGTACGTTCTGCTCGGTCTGAGCACAGGCAGCACTCTCGGGCTGCTGGGGGCCGTAATTCATGTGTTCAACCATGCCACCTTCAAAAGCACGTTGTTTACCAACGCCGCCGCAGTGAAAGAGCAAACGGGGACATACGATCTTGACGAACTGGGTGGGCTGGAAGAGAGGATGCCGGTAACAGGTTTTTCAACCCTGGCCGCATTCATGTCCACGGCGGGGATCCCGCCTTTTGCCGGGTTCTGGAGCAAGCTATTGATCATTATCGCCCTGTGGAGCAGCGGTTTGCAATCATTTGCGGCAATTGCTCTTTTCGCCAGCATTCTCACTGCCGCTTATTTCCTGCGGCTGCACAAGAAGGTGTTCTTCGGCAAGGTGCTCGATAAATTTACGGAATTGTCCGAGATTGGCGGCAGCATAAAAATTGCCCAGCTCATGCTTACTGTCGTCACGATTGCAACGGGACTGTTCTTCCCGGTAGTGCTTCTCTTTCTCAGAAAAATCGGAATACTTTAGAGGAGGGCGGGGCTGTGGATGCCGTTGTCTCTATTTGCCTGGGTCTGATGTTTATCTTCGGCGTTTGGGCGGTTATCTCTCGCAGCATGCTGAAATCCGCCATCGCTCTGGCCGTTGCCAGTGCGGTGCTCGCCGTTATAATGTACCAGCTTGATTCTATCTGGGCGGCAATGTTCGAGCTTTCGGTCTGCTCGGGACTGATCACGGTTATCTTTATCAGTGCCATCAGCCTGTCCCGGACAGACAAGGAGGAGCTGGAGGAACTTTACGAGAACAAGAAACGGATGGCTTATTTGCCTGCAGTTCTGATCATCAGCGGGGTTGTGCTGATGTTGGTGGTAACTTCACAGAATTTTTCCATGCCGGCAGCTGTCCCTGCGGTGGTCGGGGATACCTTCCGTGAAGTATTGTGGACCCACCGTCAGGCAGATCTCTGGGGCCAGATCATCGTGGTCATCACCGGTGCGCTTACCGTCGTGGCCCTATTCAAGGAGCGTGAGTGATTTGAACCCATTCGTCGAGACGAGCGTACTCGTGGTGGGGTTGATGTTGATCGTGGCCGGCTGTTATTGCCTCATCCGGACATATCATCTGCTGAAGATCATCATCGGTATAGAGGTGGCGATGAAGGCGGTCTCCATGTTCATCATTCTCGCCGGGTTTATTAACGGACAGAACGCTCTTGCACAGACATTTGTCATTACGGTGATCGTCATCGAGGTGGTCCTGGCCGTGGTTGCGGTGGGGATAGCGATCAATCTTTACCGTAATTACGGAGATATGGATATCCGCAATCTGAGAAAATTGAAAGGATAAGGGTGCTGACCGATGAGCGAACTGATCTACTCGCCCCCCATTGTATTTCTGATCTTCATGGTTATCTCGCTGGCCCTCTCCCGGCTGTTTTCGCTATATTCCTATCAAAACCCGCAAAGGGATCATGGGTTGGACGCCTATGCCTGCGGTGAGCGCAATGTGCGGCATTATATCAATCCTGATTACAGCCAGTTTTTCCCCTTCGCCTTTTTTTTCACGATCATGCATGTTCTGGCCCTGGTGGTGGCAACAGCACCTTACGAAGCGCTGCTGCTGCCCCTTGGCTATGTTGCTGCCGGGGTGCTGGCGATGGTCATCATATTCAAAAATTGAGTGAAAAAAGGCGAAGTTATCAGTAAATAAATTATCAAGGGGTGGTAATGCTTTGAGCCTTTTAAGAAAGGCAATTGACTGGGGAACCCGGAAGTCGCCCTGGATCATACACTTTAACGCCGGTTCTTGCAATGGCTGCGATATCGAGATCGTGGACGCATTGACGCCCCGGTTTGACCTTGAACGGCTGGGCATCCTGCAGAGGGGCACGCCGCGCCATGCCGATATTCTGGTCTGCACCGGAGCGGTCACGCTGCAGACAAAGGACCGGCTCAGGCAGATCTACGAACAGATGCCTGAACCGAAGTTTGTCATCGCTACGGGTACCTGCGCCTGCTCCGGGGGGGTCTTCAGCGGTTGCTACTGCGTCATGGGCGGTATTGACAGTGTGATCCCGGTGGATATCTATATTCCAGGCTGCGCGGTACGTCCGGAGGTGCTGATCAGTGCGGTGGTAAAACTGTTGGGCGCCCTGGAGGCTCAGCAAAAAGAGGGGGATCAGGATGCAGGCTGAAAAAGAGATCGTTCGCCGGCTGTGCCAGAAATTCAAATTCCTGAAGGATAAAGTCTTTGTCCAGAGGGAGAGGCGTATCTTCAGCGAGCTCCTTCCCCGGGAAGAGTTCGAGCAGGTCGTCCGTTATCTGCATGATGAGGCGGGCTTCAACCGGGCCAGCCATGTTGTCGGCACTGACGAAGGTGACGATCTGGGATTCATCTATCTTTTGACCAACGACGGGGGGATCATCCTGGCGCTAAAGGAGAAAGCGCCCAAAACCGATCCCGGGATCGGCTCCCTTTCAATAATGTATCCCTCCCTGGAATTTCATGAACGCGAACTGGTCAGCCTTTTTGGGGCCGATGTTCAGGGACTGCCAGATGGACCGACCTACCCCCTTCCGGATGGCTGGCCGGAGGGGAACTATCCTTTACGGAAGGACTGGAATCCGGACTATTTCGATCGAGATACCATGACCTACAATCCGCCAACAGCGGATCAGGAGAAGGAGGGTGGCGAAAATTGAGCGAATATAACCGCGTCGTTATCCCCATCGGCCCGCAGCATCCTTCATTGAAAGAGCCGGCCTGCTTCACCGTTACCCTGGAGGGTGAAAGAATTTACGATGTCGTTGTCGGAATCGGCTATAACCACAGGGGAATGGAGAAGGCCTGCGAGAGCAGGAATTACACCCAGATCATCTACCTGCTGGAGCGTATCTGCGGGATCTGTTCACATACCCATACCACCGCATTCTGTCAGGGAGTTGAAGAGCTTGCCGGAGTGGTCATTCCCAGGCGGGCTGCCTATATCCGGGTGATTGTCGCCGAGATCGAGCGGCTGCACAGCCACCTGCTCTGGCTCGGTATTGCCGCTCACGAAATAGGATTTGATACCATGTTCATGTATGTCTGGCGCGATCGCGAGGCGGTGCTGGATATACTGGCAGAGGTGGGCGGTAACCGGGTGAACTATGCGATCAATACTATCGGCGGTGTGCGCAGGGATATCGATGACCGGATAAGGCCGGTGATCTTGAAAACAATGGACGGTCTGGAGGAACAGCTGAAATATTATCGTGACCTGGCCCTGACCGATACAACGCTTGCCGTCCGGCTGGCCGGAATCGGGACACTTTCCCGGGAAGACGCCCTCAAGTACGGTGCCGTCGGGCCGGTCATACGTGCTTCCGGAATCGACTTTGACGTCCGGGCTGCAGATCCCTACGCGATCTACTCGGAGATTCCGTTCAACGTCGTTACCGATACCCATGCCGACGTCTTCGGGCGGACAGTGGTGCGCATACTGGAGATGCTCGAAAGTATCGCGATAATCCGCGCCTGTATCGAGAATATGCCTGAAGGCGATATCGTGGTCAAAGCGCCGCGGCGAATTCCGGCCGGTGAAGTGATCAGCAGGACGGAAGCGCCCCGCGGCGAGGATATCCACTATATCCGGTCAAACGGAACAGATAAGCCGGACCGGGTCCGCGTGCGGGCACCCTCGGAGGCCAACTGGCACGCCATGAGACATATGCTGATCGGCAACTACCTGGCCGACGTCCCCATTACCATTGCGGCAATCGATCCCTGCTATTCATGTACCGACCGGGCCATTGTTGTCAATTCCGGGAAGGGGACAGCAGTTTACGACTGGCCGCAGCTGAGGCAGTACAGCCTAGACTGGTACAAAGACAGGGGTGTTGATATCGGCGCCATCAAGATGGCGCCGCGTAAACGGTATTTTTGAAGGTCGCTCGCGAAGTTGTTGGCAGAAGCTGTTGAAAGCTTTCATATTTTAATGTAAAGGGGCGGGGGAATGCTTACGGGACTGTTGAAGATATTAGTATTCCCGGGATTTATCTTCCTAACGGGATATGGACTGCTCTTCGAGTACCTCGATCGGAAGGTCCATGCGCGCCTGCAAAATCGAATCGGGCCGCCATGGTACCAACCGCTGGCCGATCTTCTGAAGCTGGTCGGTAAAGAGACGATCATTCCGACAGAAGCAAACAGGACTATCTTTTCAATCTTGCCGGTGATCTCCCTATCCGCGGTGGCAGCATCATTTATCTATATACCTGTTTTCGGTAAAACCTCCATCGCATCGCTGGAGGGAGATCTGATCATTGTCCTCTATTTCTTGTTGATCCCCACCATCTGCCTGTTTTTGGCAGGATGGTATTCCAGGGGTGTTTATTCCACCCTGGGCTCGGTGCGTACGCTTACCCAGTTGTTTTCCTACGAGGTGCCCCTGTTCATGGCACTGCTGGCGCCTGCACTGATCGCCAAATCATGGTCGATCACCGGGATAACGGCTTTCTATTCGGAGAGACCCCTTTATATACTCATAAATATCCCCGCCTTTCTGGTTGCCCTGATCTCCAGTCAGGGTAAACTGGAGCGGGTTCCCTTTGATACCCCCGAAGCCGATACCGAAATCGTCTCCGGACCGCTGGTGGAGTACAGCGGCAGATTGCTGGCGCTTTTCAGGATAGCGGTCGACTGCGAGCTTGTGCTGGTGGCCTCGCTCGTATCGGCAATCTTTCTTCCCTTCATGAGCGGCAGCCCCCTGCTGGATTTTGTGCTCTATCTGCTGAAGACAATTGCCGTGCTTCTTTTTCTGGCCCTGATGCGTTCAGTGATGGCGCGGGTTAGAATTGATCAGATGGTCAATTTTTACTGGAAATATCTCACCCCCATCGCCATCCTTCAGATAATGGTGAACCTACTAGTGAGGAGTGGATTGGCGCTATGATCAAAAATGCACCCGGTATCATCACCAATATGGCGGTCAAACATCTTTTCAAAAAACCGGCGACCATCTCTTACCCCCGGGGTGAGCTCCATATAGTCGATAATTATCGGGGGAAGCTGAGTTACGATCCGACAGAGTGCAACGGCTGTCGAATCTGTATGCGTTACTGCCCCTCCGGGGCGATAAAAGTGGTCAACGTGGGGACCAAGGAAGAAAAAGAGATCGAGGTCTCGCTGGAGATTTCGCGGTGCATCTTCTGCTGCCAGTGTGTGGACTCCTGCCCCAGGAACTGTCTCTCCTACACCCAGGAGATCGATCTTTCAACGATGAACAAGGATGACCTTACGGTGCAGCTTTGATCGAGATAGAAGAATACCTGAAAGCAAGGATCAGGCCGGGCCAGAAATTTGCCGTGCTCGGGGTCGGATCGACCCTTCGTTCGGACGACGCCGCCGGGATGTACTTCATCGAGCGGCTGAGCAGCCTGCTTGAAAAGGATAATATCCTTTTGATCGCCGGATCGACAGCACCCGAAAATTTCACCGGAGAGATAAAAAAATTTGCCCCTGATCGGCTGTTTATCGTTGATGCCGCCTATATGGGGCTTTCACCCGGCGAGGCCAAGGTGATCCCCGCCGCTGCGATCAACGGCGTTTCCTTCTCCACGCATATGCTGCCGCTGCCGATAATGCTGCAGTATCTTGAAAAGGAGGCGCCCTGCGAGGTAACCCTCATCGGCATACAGCCGCGCCACATTGATCAGGGCTTCTCGATGAGCGATGCGGTGAGAAAGGGAACAGAGCAACTGGTCGATCTTTTCTTCAGATTGTTCAAAGAAGTGTGAGCCCGGGCGGC
>JAAZPS010000017.1 GCA_012797095.1 Bacillota bacterium
CGGTTGTTAGGCAAGGGCTTGCTGAATAATTCTGCAAAGCAAGCTGCAATGGAGCAATATCGTAACTCAAACCCTCTGGCCATTCACAAACAGTTAGAGGACATGCTGGCCAGTGGACCACAGAAGAGTGGCGTCGATCTTCTCTCGTTGGGTAAGATTTTTATATGAGTTGACACGCCGGTGCCACCCCCAACAGGCATAATCAGTCATTCCTGTTAATTTTTATATTGAGAGGCCTTTCTTGTTCGCAAAGCGACAAATAATGATATAATTCAATTCAGTGATCGCAACACTGGAGGAGGCCCAAATGAACAATCCAACCATATCCGAACTGCAGCAGAAGCTGCTGCGCCTGACCTACATCTATTCATACCGGAGCGGTACCTTCATCCTCACCTCCGGTCGGAGCAGCAATTATTACATTGACGGCAAGCAGGTCACCATGGCTCCGGAAGGGCTCCACTTGACGGCCCAATATATCCTCGCTTCGCTGAAGGAGCTACGCATCCCGGCCGAAGCGGTCGGCGGCCCGACCCTGGGGGCGGATGCCATCGCCGCTGCGGTGGCTGTCCTCGATCAGATCGACAGCAACCAGAGACCGCCCCGGGGGCAGAGCACCCCTTTGGCCTCGTTCATCGTCCGCCAGGGAACCAAGGAGCACGGCACCAGATCGCAGATCGAGGGCCCTTTTCACCGCGGCATGCGCACGGTGCTCGTTGACGATGTTCTCACCACCGGCGGCTCGGTCCTGAAAGCCGCCTCCGCGGTCGAGGCAGCCGGAGGCAGCATCCATGCAATCTATGTCCTGGTAGACCGCCTCGAGGGCGGCCGCGAAGCGATCGAGAAGGCGGGTTACCTTCTGGAAGCGGCCGTCGACCGCACTGCGCTGGAGAAGCTGCAGCGGGAGATGGAGCAGCGTTTCCCCGCCCTGAGCAGCGCCCTGCAAGCGGCAACGGTCCCCTGGGAGAAGCTGCCCCTGGAAGAGCTGTCCCCGGGGTACCCCCTTCTCGGAGCAGCCCTGGAGGAGCTCGCCGGAGCGGTTAACAGCGCCGCCGGCAGCGGCCTTCTTAGCGGTGCCCGGCTTCAGCAGACCGCCGGCCGCTTCTTCAGTATCATCAAAGCAGCAATATACCATCCCCGCGGCGAAACGGAATCGCTGCGGCTGGTCCGCTTGATCCAGCGCGCCCTGACCGGCTTGCCCGATCGCAGCGCTTGAAATCTTTTCTAGGGAACGAACGGAATTCGCAGCAGCTCCACGGCCCTGCGGGCGGTGCTTTCAAGCAGCTCTGCAGTTCGCGCCATCGACTGACCGAGAGAGAGGGGCCCGTCGGTGATCGAGAGCATCGTGGTGATCCCTTGATCCTGCGCCGCCGCCAGGTCAAGCCTGAGCGATCCCGCCAGCACCAGCACGGGAACGCCGCTGCGCCTGGCCAGGCGGGAGACCCCCACGGGAACTTTCCCGTAAAGCGTCTGGGTATTGATCTCGCCCTCGCCGGTGATCACCAGAGCAACCCGGCCCGACTCCAGGAGGGCGGGCAGGCCCGCGATCTCCATCACTGCCTCCACCCCCGAGACCAGCCTCGCCCCGAGAACGCCGGCCAGCCCGGCACCGCTGCCTCCGGCGGCGCCGCCGCCCGGCAGAGCGCCGACCTGAACCCCCAGCTCCCGCTCCACCACCGCGGCAAAGCGGCGCAGGTTCCGATCCAGCAGGGGCAGCTGCTCCGGCAGAGCCCCTTTTTGCGGCCCGTAGATCGTAGCCGCCCCGGTGGGGCCGTACAGGAGGTTCTCCACATCGCAGCCCGCAACAAGGTCGACCCCGCGCAGGCGGGGATCGAGCCCCTCCAGCGAGATCACCGCAAGGGTTCCCAGGGCAGCGCCGCCCCGCTCAAGCGGCCGCCCCGCCCCATCGAGCAGCGCCGCCCCCAGCGCCTGAAGGGCACCGGCCCCGCCGTCAACGGTGGCACTGCCGCCCAGCCCCACGAAGAGTCGCCGGCAGCCGCTCGCCAGTGCGGCTTTGATCAGCTCGCCCGTGCCGAAGCTGGTCGCCCGCAGCGGGTCAAGGCTCTCCCGGGAGAGACGGGCCAACCCCGAGGCCGCAGCGATCTCCACAACAGCGGTGCCGCCGTCACCGGTAAGCCCCCAGAAACCCTCAACGGGATCTCCCAGGGGGCCGGTCACGGTTTGGTGAAAGAGGCGCCCTCCCGTGGCCCGGACAATACATTCCGTGGTACCGTCGCCCCCGTCAGCCAGCGGGAGCTCCCTGAGCTCCCCCCCGGGGAGAGCCGCCCGCACCCCCCGGGCAATGGCCGCCGCCGCTTCGGGAGCGCCCAGCGAGCCTTTGAAGGCATTGGGGCAGGCGATGATCATCTTCCCGGAACCGCTGCCGCTGCCGTCCATCTCTTTCACCCTCTTCGCCCTGTTATTTCAACCCCCTGCGATCGCTCCCGTAAAGATTTTCCCCAAAACAAAAGGCACCCCTTGAAGGAGCGCCCTTTCTAAGCTGCCTTACTGCGGAATATCTTCATCGGGAAGAAATTCCTTCAGCACATCCCAGAGCTCCTGCGGCCGGAACGGCTTGGTCATATAGGCGTTCGCCCCAAGTTCCATCGCTTTCCGCCGATCTTCCTCTTCAGCCTTGGCCGTGAGAACAACCACGGGGATGGTGCGGCTCTCCGGCTTGCTCTTCAGGATCTCCAGTACCTCGTACCCGTCATATTTGGGCAACATCAGATCGAGAAGGATCAGGTGCGGCTGGCTCCGCGCTACCGCTTCCAGTGCCAGTTCCCCGTTTTCGGCGACCTCAACTTCGTATCCGACTGCATCCAGGCATGTGCGCACGCCCAGAATTATGTTTTTCTCATCTTCGACCAGCAGTATTCTTTTCCCCATATCACTGTGCCTCCTTCTTGATCAGCGCCTCTAGCCCAGCATCCCCTCCCGGCGGAAAAGCGGAAAGGAGAACGTGAAAGTTGAACCGGCGCCTACTTCACTTTCAACCCAGATCTCGCCGTCGTGAGCTGTGACGATCTCCTTGGAGATAGCCAGCCCCAGACCGGCGCCTCCTTTTCTGCCAACCGGCCCCCGTACCTGAATGAATTTCTCGAAGATCTGATCGCGGTACTCGGGGGGAATCCCGCAGCCGGTATCCCGCACGGAGAAATAGAGCCGCCGCCTTCCCACCCTCACCTGTACGGCGATCGTTCCCCCGGCCTCGGTGTAACGCAGCGCATTTCCGATCAGGTTGGTCAAAACCCAGACCGTCTTGTTGAAATCGGCCGCCACCGGAGGGACGGCCCCGGGCAGCTCGGTCACCAGGGAGATCCCCTTGTTCTCCGCCTGTATCTTCAGCGGACGGACCGCCTCCTGAACCAGCTCCACCGCATCAACGGGTTCGGCCTGGATATAGATCGCCCCGGACTCGATGCGGGAAAGTTCCAGCAAATTATCGACCAACTTGGTCAAACGGCTGCAATCATCGCCGATAGCGGCAAAGATCTCCTCACCGCGCTCGTTGAGCTCGCCGAGCAAACCTGTGCGCAGCATCTCCACCCCGAGAACAACCGAGGTCAGCGGAGTACGAAATTCATGCGAAACGATGGAGAGATAATCGCCCTTGAATTTTTCCATCTCGGAGAACCGCGTTATATCGGTCAGCTGGAGAAGGGCCCCCGCAAACCCCTCCGGTCCCTCGACCGGCGCAGCGGCAACCCTGAAGTAGTAGCGCTTCCCGCTAAACCTGAGCACCGTCTCCACTTTGTCCAGCACGGGCTCAGGGGAGCTCTCCCGTTCAAAAAGATCATCCAGCAGAGGAGTGAGCGCTTCGATCCCGGTGATCCCGGCCGCAGAAAGACCGCGGCTCTCTTTCAGGGTGATCCCGAAGATCTCTTCCGCAAACCGGTTCAGCCAGACAATTCTCTGAGCGACATCGGTAATAAAAAGAGCGTCGGAAAGGTGATTCAACGCCAACCCCGGCCAATCGGTCAAGTTCTTGCCTCCTCTCTGTGCCGGTTACATTATACACCAAACCCCGCTCTCTTTGAAAGTGTACCCCCTCTCTTTCCCGGCGGACGCTGCATCAGAGCCCCCTTTACGGAAAATCGAGCAGGCCGCCCTGGAGAAACCACTGCCCCTCTTTCAGGATCACCCTGACCTGCTCGGTATGGCTCTTCTCCTGGCCCATCAGGGACAGCTCCACCGTGATTGTCACCAGCGCCTCCTCCTCTGAAATTAGTTCCACCTCGTCAACACTGAAACTCTTGAGCTCGATCAGCTCGACGATCTTTTCCAGAAAAGCACGCTCCGCGGCACCCGTATCGAGGCTGTCGGAAAGCTGCAGCATCAGTGGCAGATCATTTTGCTGAAATGCCTCCAGATATGCTTCCACCAATTTGCCCGGGGATGATTGCGGGGACCGCTCCAGGGCAGAGCAGCCGGCCAGCAGGAGAAGCAGGCCGGCAAGCACCGCTGCGGGAAAATAAGATTTCATGATCGACCCCTCCATGATCCATTTTGATCGGCTTCCCAAGCCTATCTATCTTTATCGCAACAGCAGCAACATATGTTATGATGGAACAAAAAATATGGCTCGATCTTCAAAATAAACGAGGTGACCACGGTGACCGTTTGCGCGTACATCGTTGCCGTTATCTTCTTTATCACCGGTATTGTTGGAACATTCGCCCCCGTTTTGCCCGGTGCGCCCCTGATCTGGCTGGGGATGCTTTTTTTCGGCCTGCTGACCGGATTTGAAAACCTGCCCTGGAGTTTTTTCCTCCTCCAGGGGCTCCTCGCCATCGCCGTCATGGGGATCGACTACCTGGCCACGGCCCTGGGCAGCCGCTATTTCGGCGCCTCCAGAGCCGCGGTCTTCGGGGCCCTGGCCGGGCTTGTTGCCGGCCTTTTTTTCCTGCCCCTCGGTCTGCTCGTCGGCCCCTTCCTCGGGGCCATGCTCTTCGAATACCTGGCCAAAAGGCAGTTCGAGGGCGCCGTCCGGGCCGGCCTGGGCGCGGTAATCGGCTTCTGGAGCGGCGCCCTGTTCAAACTGATCCTCGAGCTCGGGATGATCGGCTGGTTCCTGATCGCGGTGCTCTAGCCAAACCCGGTTCCGCCCCGGTCCAGCAGCGCCCCGATCGCCCCGCTGAAGGTAACCGGCGCTGCCCGAAATTCCCCCCCCCGCCTTTCCACCTGGCCCCGTAATCATATTTCAACAATAATCACGCTTAATATTCTCTTCGGAATATATCCCCTTGCAGGAATTATTGAAATCATAGCGAATATTATATAATTATGCAGGTGTCGGGCCGCCTATTTTATCTTTTGGTCGCAATTACCTCTTTTTTCTGAACCGCCGCCTGCGATCTGGCGTCAAGGAGGTGCGCAACTCTTCCGCTTTTCGGGCACCGCCCCGGTCATGCTATATTTTGACAAAAGGAGGATCAAGATGAGTAAAATTTGGTTGAAAAGTTACGAGCCCACTGTTCCGCACAGCATCGATTATCCCAGGGTCTCCCTCTACGAGATGTTCAAGCAGTCCGCGGAACGCTTTCCGAACAACCCGGCCATCTCTTTCATGAACCGCGAACTGACCTACCGGGAGCTGCTCGCCCAGATCGATGCTTTTGCCGCCTCCCTGGAAGGGCTCGGCGTGAAGAAAGGCGACCGGGTGGCCATCCACCTGCCCAACTGCACCCAGTTCCCCATCGCCTTTTTCGGCATTCTCGCCATCGGGGCCATCGTTGTCCCCTGCAATCCCATGTACGTGGCCCGCGAGCTCTCGTACCAGCTGAAAGACTCCGGCGCGGAGACCATCGTGACCATGACCCGCTTTTACAACCTGGTCAAGGAGATCCAACCGCTGACGGATCTGAAGAATATTATCGTCACCAATATCAAAGATTATTTCCCAGGCATGCTGCGTTTTCTCTACACTGTCGCCAAGGAGAAAAAGGAAGGCGACCGGGTCGACCTTGCCGCCAGTGATCACAGTTTCATGGGGTTGATGAAAGCCTACGCCGGCAAGAAGGCCCGCCCGGTGAAGGTATCCCCCGAAGACAGGGCCATCTTTATGTATACCGGCGGCTCGACCGGCGTCTCCAAGGGGGCCGTCCTGCAGCACCGCAACCTTTTGGCCAACGCCCTCCAGGTCAAGGCCTGGTGCTCGGACCTGGAAGAGGGCAAAGAGATCTATCTGGCGGTGCTGCCCTTCTTCCACAGTTACGGCATGACCACGGTGATGAACACGCCGCTTTTCAGCGGTAACAAGATCGTGATGCTGCCCCGCTTTGTCCTCGCCGATGTTCTCAAAACGATCGACAAGGA
>JAAZPS010000149.1 GCA_012797095.1 Bacillota bacterium
ATGAACTCGAAGTTGCGGCCGGTGACGGGGCAGCTCTCCAGCTTGCTCATATTGATCCCCTGGGCCGAGAAGCGGGAAAGGATCTCGTAGAGCGCGCCGGGCCGGTTGTCACAGGCGGCGATGAGGCTGATCTTGTTGGCCCCGGCGTAGATCGCCGGCTCCCCGGCGATGCAGACAAAGCGGGTATAGTTGTTGTCGCTATCCTGGATATCGGCGGCGATCACCTCCAGACCGTAGAGCGCGGCGCAGGAATGCGACGATATCGCCGCCGCGCAGGGATCGTCCGAATCGGCAACCATCTTTGCAGCCATGGCGGTGTTGCTGCAGGGGATCAGCTGCACCCCGGAAAGGGAGCCCAGGTAGCGGCTGCACTGGCCGAGGGCCTGCTCATGGGAGTAGATCGCCTTGATCTCGCCAATTGCTGTGCCCGGTTTGGCCAGGAGCTCATGACGGATACAGAGCCGGGTGCTGCGGATGATGGCAGCGCTTTTTCTCTGGAGCAGGTCGTAGTTGGCCCGCACCGAGCCGTAGGTGCTGTTCTCGATGGGGAGAACCCCGAATCTGCAGAGCCCCGATTCGACGGCATCGAAGACCGCCTCCACCGTTTTCAGGTAGACAATATGGCCGCGCGGCAGCAGCCGGTCGCAGGCAGCCTGCGAGTACGAGCCTTCGATGCCCTGGCAGGCAACAGTCCCGGTCTGCGGGAAAAGCTCCTCCGCCCGGGCCAGCGCCGCCTCGATGCGTGCTCGGATCCTTGACGGAGCCGCGTTCAGCTCGCTCTGGCGCGCCCGGGAGAGCCCCATCAGCGTTTCGAAGAAATAGTGAGTATATTTTTCCATCTTTCCCGATCTTGCGGTCATCTTCGCCAGGATCTCCCGCTCGCGGGCCCGGTTCAGAAGGGGCTGCTCTTGTTGACACTTCTGCCGGCCGATCTGCTCCGATATCTCCATCCGCTCCAGGAATAGCTGAAGCATCTCCTCGTCAAGGGCATCGATCTTCACCCTCAGTTCACTCAATTCCATTGTCTTATCCCTCCAGTATCAGATCGAGAATAACTGCAGCGGTCACCGCTTCAACAGCGGGCACCGCCCGGGGGGCGATGCAGGGGTCGTGCCGCCCCTTGATCGTGATCGTCTCCGGTTCGAGCCGCGAGAGGCTGACCGTCTGCTGGGGCTGCCCGATCGACGGGGTCGGCTTGAAGGCTGCCCGGAACAGCAGGGGCGCTCCGCTGGTGATCCCGCCCAGAACCCCGCCGCTGCGGTTACTCTTCATCCGGACAGCCCCCCCTTCATCGATCCAGAAGGGGTCGTTGTTCTGCGAGCCCCGCAGCCCGGCGCCGGCAAAACCGGAGCCGAATTCCAGCCCCTTGAGCGCCGGTATGCCGAAAAGGACGGCGGCGAGGCGGCTCTCCACCCCGCCAAACCGGGGCGAGCCCAGACCCGCAGGAAGGCCGGTGGCAGCGCATTCGACGACCCCGCCGACGGAATCGGCCCGGGCGGCGGCGGCGGCGATCTGTTCCTGCATCCGGAGCCCTTTCGCTTCGTCGATCACGGGAAAAGATTTTGCTGAAAGCGCCCTGAAAAGCTCCTTCGCGGGCTCGAGGGGGAAGGGCTCGTCGCAAATACCGGCGACAGAGGCAAGGTGGGCCCCGAGATGGATCCCCCGCCGGGCCAGGATCTGGGCGGCGATGGCGCCGGCGAGGCAAAGGGGCGCGGTCAGCCGGCCCGAGAGATGGCCGCCGCCGCGCTGATCGGCCCACCCTTTCCACCGCAGATGGGCCGTGTAATCGGCATGGCCGGGGCGGGGCGTATCGGCCAGTGCCGCGTAATCGGAGGAGCGAGCATCGACATTCTCGATGATGGCACACAGGGGGCTGCCGTTGGTCCGGCCGCCGGTTATTCCTGAAAGGAATCGGGGCCGGTCCGGTTCCCGGCGGGCGCTGGAAAAGGGATCCCTCCCCGGACGGCGCCGCTCCATGAACTGCTGCAGCGCCTCCAGATCGATCGCCTCGCCTGCCGGCAGCCCGTCTACCAGCACCCCCACTGCGGGGCCGTGAGACTCGCCAAAGAGGGCCACCCTGAGCAGTTTTCCAAATTCAGAAGCCATCCACTCTACCTCCCAACTTGAGATAATCGGCAAAAAATGAAGGATAGGATTTCTCGACCGCAGC
>JAAZPS010000150.1 GCA_012797095.1 Bacillota bacterium
ACCATGCAGGTACTGCTGTCCATGACGATCATCCCGCCCGAGCCCATGATCGAACCGGCCTCGGTGAGCTTCTCGTAATCGAGGGGCAGATCCAACCTGGAGGCAGGCAGACACCCGCCTGCCGGACCGCCGGTCTGCACCGCCTTGAACTCCCTCCCCCCGGGAATGCCTCCCCCGATCTCGTAGATCAGCTGCCGCAAGGTCATCCCCATGGGCACCTCCACCAGTCCGGTATTGTTCACCTTGCCGGTGAGCGAAAAGATCATCGTTCCCTTGCTGGTCGCGGTCCCGATCTGCCGGTGCCAGGCTCCGCCGCGATCGGTAATCATCGGCACAGCAGCAAGGGTCTTGACATTGTTGATCAGGGTCGGTTTGCCCCAGAGCCCTTTCTCGACCGGGTAGGGCGGCCGGGGCCGCGGATTGGGCTCACCGGTGAGCCCTTCAATGGAGCTGATCAGGGCAGTCTCCTCGCCGCAGACAAAAGCACCGCCGCCGCGGGTCAGCTGCATTTCAAAACTGAAGCCGCTGCCCAGGATATTCTCGCCCAGCAGGCCCCAGGCCCGGGCCTGCTCTATGGCCATACCGGCATGCTTCACCGCCAGGGGATACTCGTTGCGCACATAGATAAAGCCTTTTCTTGCACCGATAGCATAAGCGGCAATGATCGCCCCCTCGAGCACCAGGTGAGGGTTGCCTTCCAGGATGCTGCGATCCTGGAAACAGCCTGGATCGCCTTCATCGGCGTTGCAGATCAGATACCTGGGCTCGTCGGCGGATTCCCGGCAGAGCCCCCATTTCTTCCCCGTGGCAAATCCGCCGCCGCCGCGGCCACGCAAACCGGATTCAACGATATTGTCAATAACCTCCTGCGGACTCATCTCCGAGAGAGCCTTCGTCAGGGCCCGGTAACCGCCCATGGCCAGGTAATCCTCGATCCGATCCGGATTGATCTTGCCGTTCCAGCCCAGGGTCAGCCGCTGCTGCCCCAGATAGAAAGGAACATCTGCCTCCCGCAGCACCGCCTGGCCGCTGACAGGATCAATGTAGAGCAGGCGCTCCACCACCTCCCGGCCAAGCAAGGTGCGCTCGACAATTTCAGCCGCATCCTCGGGCTCGACCCGGCAATAGAGAATATTGCCCGGTTCTATCACCACCAGCGGGCCCTGCTCACAAAAACCATGGCATCCGGTGATTCTTGTCTTTACGGGTATCTCCAGTTTGCGTTCCAGCAGATATTCCTTCAGGGCGGCGACAACGGTACGGGCCCCGGAAGCGCTGCAGCCGGTCCCGCAGCAGACCGCCACCGCGGCGCCCACGATTCTCTCGTCGGCGATGATCTGCTCTCTTCTCGATTCCAGTTCCCCGGGGGATCTAATCGTCTTCATCTTTGTACGCCTCCAGCAGGCGCTCTGCCTGGTGAATGGTCAGATGCCCGTGATGATCGCGATCGATGGAGATCAGAGGGCCGAGGGCACAGGCACCGAGACAGTTGACCCGCTTCAGGGTAAATTTACCGTCGGCGGTAGTTTCACCGGGCTTGATCGCCAGACGCCGGCTGAGCGCCTCCAGAATCAGCTCGCTCCCCCGGACATGACAGGCCGTCCCCAGGCAAACCTGAATCTCATGCTCGCCGCAGGGTTCCAGATCGAAACTGCGGTAAAAGGTAGCAGCGCTGTAAAGATGGCTCAGGGGGATGGCCAGCTGTGCCGAGACTCTTTCCAGGGCCTCCCGGGGCAGATAGCGGAAGGTCGTATTGAGCTCATGCAAAATGGCAACGATTGCCGTGCTGTCACCGCGATACTTTTCGATAATTTGATCCACTTGTTCTTTCATGGCATCCCGGCCGGCGGATTATTGCTCCCGCATATATTCGACCAGAAACTCCCTCCTTTTCGTTCTGGCCAGTTGCCCGGTTGAGGCCAGTTGCAGGGCGCCCGTGGGACAGCTTTCCACACAGGCGGGGAGCCGGCCTGCTGCCGCTCTATCCGGGCAAAGATCGCACTTGATCATGAGCCGATCATCCGGAGCCGCCGTGATCACCCCGAAGGGGCAGACCAGCACACACCATTTGCAGCCGATGCAAAGGTGGTCGTGCAGCACCACCGCCCCCTCAACAGCCTCCTTGACCAGGGCGCCGGTGGGACAGATCCGTACACAGGGAGCATCCTCACAATGACGGCATTGCAGGGGCAGGTTGGACTGTCCGTAACACTCCACCATCACCCTTTTCTGCGGCCGGGGATGCTCGCCGACGGCCTGGAAAAGTTCTTTGCTCCGGGAATGCTCCACCGCGCAGGCGATTTCACAACTGTGGCAGCTGATACATTTAGAGGAATCGACCACAATATTCCCTTTCAAGGCAAACCTCTCCTTTCCGCTTGATTGAATCGTTTCCATTGTGGGAGAAATGAAGAAGCAAGGGTCACCTCCTTAAAGGATGGGTGCCGGTACCGGAGAGGCTGAAACGGCCGTTGAAACGACGCTGCCTGAAGCGGGGCCGGGGATTGTGGAATCCCGACAACATCAGCAGTCACGGTTCCGGGGCGAGTTTCAAAGAGCTCCAGTCAACAGGTTACGGTGGAAACTGTTTGAAAGTCCATACTCCAATTATACTGAATATAGAGCAAATTACAAGAATAATATCTTTCCCGGACTGCTTAAAATCGACCCGTACCATTAAAGTGAATCCGGGTAGGGGGACTGAGTCAAGGGGACGGTGACTTTGACTCACCAGGCTAACAAGGGGGCTGCTGCACCATCAGAAAAATTATATGGGGCCGGCACCCCGGATTGCCGACAGGTGGGAGAGGGGCTGGCCAGTGTTTCCGGCTGACAGGTCCGAAAGGGCTGCTCCAGGAATGATGATATTTTTTGCTACCGGGCAAAACCGCCGGTCTTTTGCTGACCGGCGGTTGGAAGGCTCTTTTTGCAGATCTTCCCGGGCAATTACGGATTCATCTCGTAGGTATCCTTCAGCGACAGAACCCGGTCGTTCCAGAATTGGTTGAATTTCTCCGCATCGGCCGCCGGTTTCAGAAGCATCTTTTTCAACTGTTCCGCCTGGGCCGGAGTTGTGCTCTGCTTGCTATAAAGCTGCAGGGCAAAGTTGGAGAAATCGCGGACCATGAAATCGAAGATCTGGTCGACCATATCGCTACCGAGATCATAGATCACCGCATTTTCCAGGATCAACTGTCCGTAAACGATCAGGGTGAACAGCTCACCCAGTGCCAGCATCAGATCGGTGTCTCTTTGCTGCTTAGCATCGGGCGCGGCGCTGACCAGAAATTCCTTGAAAAGGGAGATCTGTTTTTTGAATTGATGCACGTTCGGCAGATCGTAATGATCGTAAGCCGGAGCATAGTCATGAAAACGGATCTTGCCCAGACCCCGGGCCGGTCCCTGGTCAAAGAGAAAGCGGTCATGCTGCGGCTGATCCTGACGGGAAAGATCGGGGTACTGCTGCGGGTTAAAGAAGTAGTTGGGGATAAATTTGTTGATCAGGGCGATATTCACGTGGACGGTCCCCTCCAGTTTCGGCAGGGCCCGGATATCACGCGCCGCCATCTCGAAATAGGTATCGCCCTCAAATCCCTTCGCGGCGATGACATCCCAGAGCAGGTTGATCACCTCTTCGCCCTGGGTGGTCACCTTCATCTTCATGGTGGGGTTGTAGAGTAGGTAGCGCCTGTCTTCAGGCGAGGCCGCCCGCATATAATCCGCCGCCCGCAGGGCGAAAAGTTTCATCGCCACCAGGCGGGCGTAGGCATCGGCAAAGAGCCGCTTCACATGCGGAAAATCGGTTACATGGATGCCGTAAAGGCTGCGGTTGGCAGCGTGATTCAGCGCCTCGTACAAAGCATGCGTGCAGATACCGATGGAGGCCCAGCCCAGGTTATACTTGCCCACATTGACGGTGTTGAGAGCATCGTCCCAGGCAGCTGCGCCCCGCGACAGGATCTCACCCTCGGTGATCGGATAATCGCGAAGAATAAAATCAGCAACATAGGATTGCGAATTGATGATATTCTTGACCAGTTCATAGTTCTTGTGCTTGTAATTGGCTACAAAAAAGACATAGTCGTCGGTTCCCGCGACCTTGCCAAAGGTGGAGACCATCTCGGCAATATTGCCGTTGCCGATATAGTATTTCTCGCCGTTGGCCCGGTAGGTCCCGTCGGGCTGGGGGGTCAGGGCCATGGAGGTGGAGTAGATATCGGCGCCGTGCTCCCTCTCGGAGAGGCCGAAAGCAAAAACATGACCTTCTTTGAGCAACTTCGCCGCATTGCGTTTGGCCTGCTCATTGGAGCTCATCCAGATCGGTCCCAGGCCGAGAATCGAAACCTGCCAGGTATACCAGTAATGCAGTCCGTAAAATGCCAGGATCTCGTTGAACTCGCAGTTCCGCCAGGTATCCCAGCGGCAGCCGTTTTCTCCGTAGGAATCCGGGGTCAACAGTTTGTAGAAGATCTCGTTTTCGCGAATAAACTGCAAAAAGTCATCGTACCAGACCCGCCCCCGGTCATCCTCCTTTAACTTCACCTTACCTTTGCGTTCAAAGAAATCGATCGTCTGTTGCATGATCTTGCGCGAAGCCTC
>JAAZPS010000018.1 GCA_012797095.1 Bacillota bacterium
CGCTGTTACTGCCATTTCACCGCCCCGATCCGGCGTTATCCCGATCTGGTGGTCCACCGGATCCTGAAAGAATCGCTGAAGCCGGGAGGGCTCAGCGAGAAGCGGCTGGCACAGCTGCAGTCCCGCCTGCCGGCGATCGCCGACCACGCTTCGGAAAGAGAGCGAGCGGCACTGGAAGCGGAGCGGGCCGATGAAGATATCAAAAAAGCAGAGTACATGAAAAACGAGCTCGGTCAAGTTTACCCCGGGATCATCAACGGTGTAACCGGATTCGGCCTTTTTGTGGAGCTGGAAAACACTGTTGAGGGGATGATCCCCCTGAGCGAGCTGGCTGATGACTATTATGTTTACCAGGAGCGGTTGGCCTCGGTGATCGGAGAGCGCACCCGCAAAACTTACCGATTGGGAGATCCGATCAAGATCAAGGTGATCCGCGTGGATACCGCCGCCGGGAAGATCACTTTCGGGCTGGCGGAGGGCTGATCGAGGTTCTCCCGCCAAGGAATGACAATCTAACCAAAGGAGGTTTCCAACAGATGGATCTGTACGAAGCGTTGGCCGGAAGGCGCAGCATCCGGAGATATACCGGCGATCCGGTATCCGAGGGGACGCTGCAGAAGTTGCTGGATGCTGCCCGCATCGCTCCTTCCTGGAGCAACAAGCAGTGTTGGAGCTTTATCGTTGTGCGTGAGCAATCCCGCAAAGAGAAGCTGGCTGCCTCTATGCCCGATGAAAACCCCTGCAAGGGGGCGATTGCCGGGGTGCCGGTAGTGATCGTTCTATGCGCCGATCCCGCAGCCTCCGGCCGGCCCGATGGGAAGGAGTACTATCTGCTCGATGCCGGCCTGGCCATGCAGCAGCTAATGCTGGCCGCTCATGCCGAGGGATTGGGCAGCTGCTGGGTCGCCTGGTTTGACGAAGCCGTTGCTCGCGAGGCCTGCCGGGTTCCCGAACCCTACCGGGTCGTTGCCTTCACTCCGCTGGGAGTGCCTGCGCGCCAGCCGAAGCCCCGGCCGCGCAAGAATCTGGAAGAGATCGTCTTTAGCGAAGAATGGGGAAACACCGGGGTACCGGGTTGATTCAGCAAATCAGGGAAGGAAGCTGAGATCGGTGAACGAAATATTGGAATTTTTGCAGCAAAACGCCCCCTTTTATATTGCCACGCTTGACGGAGATAGGCCTAAGGTGAGACCTTTCGGTTTTGTGATGGAACATGAGGGCAAACTCTGGTTTTGTACGAGCAATCAGAAGCAGATCTACAGGCAGTTGCAGGAGAATCCTTATTTTGAACTGAGCACGGTTTCACCCGAAAGGGTCTGGATACGGGTCAGGGGCAAGGCGGTATTCAAAAGCACGCCTGCGTTGAAAGAAAAAGCCCTGGAAGCAGCCCCACTTTTAAAAAAGATATACTCGGTTGATGACACCATCTTTGAACTTTTTTACCTCGATGAAGGCGAAGCCGCTTTCTGCTCGATGACCGCAGAGCCCCGATCGGTTAAACTTTAACCGGACCTCGGCCGGTCAGACGGCGTTCAAGAATGAATTGTACTGACGGCGGGCTTGCTCAGCCCGCCGTCGGCTATCATCGGGCCCTGAACTCAGCCGGTGGTTCCGGCAAAAAACCGCCTGTCGAGCAACTTCCATATCTCCCCGAAAACAAGCGGCGAGAGTGCCAGCAGGGCAACGTAAAGCCATCCCTCCCGATCCAGCGGGACCGCGTGGAAGATGGCGGCAGCAGCAGGGATCAGCAGAACTGCAAGCTGCAGCGCCGCCGAGATCAAGACTGCACCGAGAAGCAGCCGGTTGCCGAAAAATCTGCGGCCAACGACAGAGCGGTGCAGCGATCGGAAATTGAAAACATGGATCAGCTGACAGAGGGCCAGCGTGGCGAAAGCCATGGTCCGCCCTTTCTCCACCGATTCGCCTGCTCCGATGGAGAAAGCGGTCAGCGTGATCAGGCCGATAAGCAGACCGAAAACAGCGAGCGTGCGCACCGAGCGGGGGCTGAAAAAACTGCGGCCGGGGCTGCGCGGTGGACGGTGCATCAGCTCTTCCTCCCCCGGATCGACCCCCAAAGACAGCGCCGGCAGGGTATCGGTGATCAGGTTGATCCAGAGGATCTGAACCGGCAGCAGGGGAAGCGGCCACCCCAGAAGGATCGCTGCAAGGATGGTCACGATCTCTCCGGTATTGCACGACAGGAGAAAAAAGACCGCTTTTTTGATATTTTCATAGATCGCCCGACCTTCCTCGACAGCATGCACAATGGTGGTGAAATTGTCGTCGGCAAGGATCATCTCTGCCGCCTCCTTGGCCACGGCGGTACCGGAGCGGCCCATGGCGGTGCCGATATCGGCCCGTTTGAGCGCCGGCGCATCATTGACCCCGTCCCCGGTCATGGCGGCGATCTCCCCGTTTGCTTTCAGCGCATTGACAATACGCACCTTATGGCCGGGGGTGACGCGGGCGAAAACCCGGATCCGGGCGACCCTCCCGGCGAGCTCCTCGTCGCTGAGCCGTTCTAGCTCTGTCCCGGTGATGACCTCCTCTTTTTTGGAGGCAAGCCCCAGCGCAGCGGCAGCGGCCAGCGCTGTCTCGGCATGGTCGCCGGTGATCATCTTGACCGCAATCCCCGCCTCGCGGCAGCTTTTAACGGCCTCGCCGGCCCCGGGACGGGGCGGATCATTCATCCCCATGAAGCCGGCGAAGATAAGCTCTGTTTCGGTCTGTTCGAGGGGGGGCATATCGTTATCCGGCAGGGGGCGGTAAGCAAATCCAAGAACCCGCAAAGCGCTGCCGGCCATCTCCCGGTTGCGGGAGCGGAGCGCTGCTTTGTGAGCAGCGGTCAGTGGCTCCACCCCCGAAGCACTCAGCCGGTAGCGGCAGCGTTCCAGAATGATATCCGAAGCTCCCTTGGTCAGAAGCCAGCAGCAGCTGTCTCCGAACAGCGGTTGCTCCGGACCCGGTTCGCCACAGTGTACCGTGCTCATCAGCTTCCGTTCAGAGTCAAAGGGCTGCTCCAGAATCCGGGGCAGGGCGGCGGTCAGCTGCTCCCGCACCAGGCCGGCCTTGGCGCCAACAGCGAGCAGGGCCCCCTCGGTGGGATCACCGATCACCCTGATACGGCCCTCCTCCTCGACAAGACGAGCGTTGTTGTTCAGCAGGCCGATACTCAGCAGCAGCTGCAGCTGTTGATCCTGCTGCGGGTCGATTGCCAGGCCGCCGCGAGAGAAAGAACCGGAGCTGCCGTAACCCTCGCCGCTGACCGTGATCGCACCCTCCCCGTAATCGAGCTGACGAACAGTCATCTCATTCCGGGTCAATGTTCCTGTTTTATCTGTACAGATCACCGTGGCCGCCCCGAGCGTCTCCACCGCCGGAAGTTTGCGGATGATCGCCTGATGCCCGGCCATGCGCTGCACCCCCAGGGCCAGAACAATGGTGATAATTGCCGGCAGCCCTTCGGGGATGGCTGCCACGGCCAGACTGACCGCGGTAAGGAACATCGGCAGGAGCTCATGTCCCCGCAATATGCCCAGAGCAAAAATAAGGGCACAAAGCAAAACAGCGAGTATGCCGAGCCGGCTGCCGAAGTGGTCCAGCTTTTGCTGCAGCGGGGTTTTCTCCAGCGGCGCCTCCTGGATCATCCCGGCTATCTGGCCGATTGCGGTGTTCATCCCGGTGGCAGTGATCAGGGCCCGGCCCCGTCCACCGGTGATGATCGTCCCCATATGGATGCTGTTGATCTGCTCGGCCAGCGGCAGCATCTCATCACTGAGCGGGGCGGCCTCCTTCTCTACCGGTACCGATTCGCCGGTCAGGGCCGATTCATCGGCGGTAAGGCTGGCGGTCTCGATGAGGCGGCCGTCTGCTGGGACGAAATCGCCGGCCTCAACCAGGATCAGATCTCCAGGGACCAGCTCCCGGGCCGGCAGCTCGAACAAAGCGCCCTCCCGGATCACTTTGGCTGCCGGTGAGCTCAAGGTTTTCAGGGCGGCAAGGGATCTTTCTGCTTTATATTCTTGAACCACACCCAGGACGGCATTGAGCAGGACCACAGCCAGGATCACGAAAGCATCGGTGGTCTCCCTGATCGCCAGGGAGATCACCGCGGCAGCGATCAACAGCAGGATCAAAAATTCCTTGAACTGGTTGAAAAACATCCCCCAAAGGGTCATCCCTTTTTGTTCGTTGAGCTTGTTCAAGCCGTACTGCTTCTGCCGCCCTTCGATCTGAACCTGGGCCAAACCCCGATTGCAGTCGGAATCGAGCATCTCTGCCGCCTGTGCGGCGCTGAAAGTATACCATTCCTTTTCCACAGGCTGTCCCCTTTCGTGAAGCGCTGATCCGCCGGCAGAAATAAAAAAACCTTTAACACGGATCGCGTTAAAGGTCTGGCTGCTTGCCTGTACCGGGCAAGTGATGGACCAGGTATTGCTACCGGGTTGTTGATCCATCGACAGGTTAACCCTGCCAGTTACTCCCCTTCGACCTCATTATAGCCTCTCCCCGGACCACGGTCAAGCCTGCCGCACAGCTGTTTCCACCAGAACCGCCGCAGATCGACATTACATGGTAGAGCCCAGCCAGTAGCCATAGATGATCCCCATCTGCGCCGGGATATAGGTCAGCCAGATCCACAGGTGGGGCCTCTTCAGCGCTGTACCGCCGAAGTCGGTGATGCCGATAATCATATCCGAAATATAGAAAAGTATCGTACCGGGGAAGACGAGCCACCACCAACCGCCCAGTTTAAGGCCGAGCATGAAGGCAAAAACGACAGCGGTGCCGAGCAGAAGGGCATAGCCCAGCGAGCCCGCATTCAGGAGCGGCGATATTTCCGAATTGCGAACAAACAGGTACCAGCCGAGCACTGTTAGCAGCCAGGCTGCGGCCAGAAGAAGCCAAAAATAGGGCGAAGTGAGGACATTGGCAGGTTCAAGCAAACAATAAAAAGCGGCGATATATAGGGGATGGGCAATTCCAAATGCGGCCATCCCGCCCAGGCGGGGTGCCGGGAGTGGGATCACCGAGGCATTAAACATATCTCCGAGAAAAGAGAGGGTCATCCCCGAAAGGATCAGCCAGCCGATGGAATGGCGCAGGGACAAAGCGATCAGAAAAGCGCTTAACAGCAGGGACAGGCTGAGAAGAACCCTGGCCGGCAGGGGCAGACGGATCTTTTTGGGGTCTGTGGAGACGATCTGCAGCCCGGACCGGAAACCTACACCCAGCAGCAACAGCTGGCCTGAAGCCAGAATTGTTAATGGGATGAAGATATTCGCAACCTCCCTTGACGCTGAACAGTCATCCGCTCAATATATATCATACAAAAGGAAATAGGTCCAATCTCTACCAGATAAAAACATCTTTTTTCTTGACGGGGCGATCCCGGGGATGCTATGATCTCTAGTGTCGGTCTCGCCTGAACGAGCAGCCTTTTAAGCTGAAATCTTTACAAGCTGAAAAAGTTATCATTGATCCGAGGGCCAGCGGTGGAGGGAACTTGAGAAAATGGAGCAGTTGATCAGCCGCAACCGGAAGGCTTATCACGATTATCATATTGAAGAAACCTACGAAGCCGGGATTGTGCTCACGGGTACAGAGGTAAAATCCGTCCGCGGCGCCAGGGTGAACCTGCGGGACAGTTACGCCCGGGTCGAAGGCGGCGAGCTCTTTCTTTTCAATATGCATATCAGTCCCTACGAACCGGGGAATCGCTTCAACCATGAGCCGCGGCGGACCCGCAAGCTGCTGATGCACAAGGCCGAGATCGGCCGCCTTGCCGGCACGGTGCAGCAGAAGGGTTACACTCTCGTTCCGCTCAAAATCTACTTCCGGCGGGGCCTGGTCAAAGTCGAGCTGGGCCTGGCCAGGGGGAAACGTCTATATGATAAGCGCCGCTCAATTGCCGAGCGCGATCAGCAGCGGGAGATGGGCCGCGCCGTTAAAGAGAGGATGCAGGATCGTTAGCCGCAGCCAGTTTATTTTTGCTGCTGGATCGGCTATAATATAGATGAAGCAAGATGAATGCCTCAAGTCGTGGGGGCGTAAGGATTCGACGGGGGTTGTGGGAGCAGGAGCTGCAGGTTCGGGACCATGGCCCGGTTAAAACATGGAACGGCTATAAACGCCAACGATAATCTAGCTTACGCTGCTTAATCAAGCAGTGCGTCCCCTCCCTTCCTGACCGGGGGCGGGAGCAGGGGCGTCGACAAACCGGTCTACCGCTGCAAGCGGTTGCTCCACCGCTGCAGGGGGAATCACAACGGAGCCAGCAGCGAGGGATCCCGCTCCGGGGAGCCGGCGCTGCGAGACAAAAACCGGAGCTAAACCTGTAGAGGTTTCTGTAGCCTGACCTTCGGACGCGGGTTCGATTCCCGCCGCCTCCACCATAAGTGCATTATGATACTTGTTTAGGCACTTAGGTGTATTTATGAGGGGGGCGTCATTGGTTTCGACAGGGAAAAATAGGAAGATTGGCAGCCGGTAGGCGAAGACCGTAAATCTA
>JAAZPS010000151.1 GCA_012797095.1 Bacillota bacterium
CTGTCGTGTCATTCTGAGCGCCCTCCCGTGTCATCCTGAAACCCCCACCTGTCATTCTGAGCGCCCTCCCGTGTCATCCTGAGGGCGCAGCCCGAAGGATCTCCGGCTTCACCCTATCATAATGCGGAAAACCACGGGCAGGCGAGGCGTGCCCCGCCCCTACATCCAGACCGGGGTTACATCAGACTGACGTTGGGGAGGTCACCCCCACCCCAGCCCTCCCCCCTCAAGGGGGAGGGGGGTTGTTGCTACCCTACATCCTACGAAAGGGTGCGGATGATGGTGGCTTCGCCCTGGGCAGCGCCGCTGCAGATCGTGGCGAGGCCGTATCCGCCGCCGCGGCGGCGCAGCTCCGCGATCAGCGTCATCAGGATGCGTGCGCCGCTGGCTCCGATGGGATGTCCTAGAGCGAGCGCTCCGCCATTCACGTTGATCTTCTCCTCGGCCCAGCCCCCCAGCTGCATGCAGGTGAGCGGCACCGCGGCAAAAGCTTCGTTGATCTCGATCAGCGCCAGCTGATCGCTCGCCAGCCCGGCCTTCTCCAGGGCCTGGACAGCGGCATGGTACGGCACCGTGGAGATATAGCTGGGCTCGCGCGAGGCGCAGCCGAATGAGACGATCTCGGCCAGCGGCTCCAGCCCCAGCTGGGCCGCCTTTTCAGCCGAAGCGAGCACCAACGCCCCCGCCCCATCGCTGATGGGGGGCGCATTCCCCGCGGTGATCAGACCTGCCGGCTCGAAAGCCGGCGGCAGTGCGGCCAGTTTCTCCATGGCGGTGTCGCTGCGGGGGAGCTCGTCGCGCTCAAAAAGAAGAGGCTCACCCCGGCGCTGCGGCACGCTCACCGGAACAAGTTCCGCTTCGAAGCGCCCCGCCTCCGCAGCGGCCACGGCGAGGCGGTGGCTGCGCAGCGCCCACCGGTCCATCTCCTTCCGGGTAATCCCAAACTCTTCCGCCGGAATCCTGCCGCCGTGCACCCCCATATGAACATCATGAAAGGGGCACCAGAGACCGTCCCGGACCATCCCGTCGATGACCGGGCCGTCACCCATGCGCAGCCCCTCCCGCACCCGCGGCATCATGAAGGGGACCGAGCTCATGCTCTCCATCCCCCCGGCAACGACCAGCTCCGCCTCACCGCAGCGGATCAGCAGGTCACCGATATTGACCGCCCGCAGCCCCGAGGCGCAGACCTTGTTGATCGTCTCCGAGGGGATCTCCGGAGACAGCCCCGCCCTGATCGTAGCCTGGCGGGAAGGGATCTGCCCCGCCCCCGCCTGAACGACCATCCCCAGGATCACATTGTCGAGCGCTTCACCGGAAACCCCGGCGCGGGCCAGCGCCTCTTTGATCACAACAGCCCCCAGCTCCACTGCCGGAACCGTCCGCAGCGTGCCCAGGAAACGGCCAAAAGGAGTGCGCGCAAAACCGACAATTACCGTCCGAGCCATCTTTCACCTCCCCCAAGAATATTCTGCTTCCGGTAGACCGATTCCTGCCTCGATCGTGCGGGGGTGATCGGCCGAGCTGCTACGAACGGCCGATAATATAGCTGTACGGATCCACCTTTTCGCGCAAGATGCGCAGCTCCTCCTCCCGCGGCGGTTCGCTCCCCTTCAATGCAGGCGACCAGAGCAGCTCAAAACCGGTATTCTCGATGATCCGTTCCCGCTCGATCCCCGGGTGAATACTCTCCACCTGCATCCGCCTGCTCTGCTCGTCGAAACCCATCACGCAAAGATCGGTGATCACCTTGTACGGCCCCGCCCCCGGCGGCAGCCCCGCCGCCTCGCGGGCCCCTTTGCCGGTGAGATACCCCGGCGAGGTCACAAAATCGATCCGGTCGGTGAAGCGGCGGGCATCCTGGACCGTGATCACCATCACCCGCCAGCAGTACGAGGCCAGATCGCAGGCACCACCACTGCCCGGAAAGCGCACCCGCGGTTTCTCGTAATCATCGCCGATCATCGTCGAATTGATATTGCCGTACATATCGATCTGGGCGCCGCCCAGAAAAGCGTAGTCAGCCATGCCCCGCTGGCAGTTTTCCATGATCTCGGGCATGCTCCCGGCGGCCAGGCCGCGGTAAAAGGTGCGCGAATCACCCACCGAGATCGGCATTGAGGGCAGCTGCGGCCCGATCCCCCCCGCCTCGAAGAAGATCATCAGGTTGGGCGCGTAGAGACACTGCGCCAGCATCGCCGCGGCACAGGGAGCGCCGGTGCCCACAACCACGGTGCGGTTGTCCTCCAGCAAACGCGAGGCCAGGCAGATCATCAGCTCCATACGGTTGTACTTCATCTTGATTCAGCCCCCCAGAAGGTTTATTTTTCCACCAGAACTTCCTGATGCCGCAGCTCTGTCATCCTCTGCAGGCCGCCATTCAGCTGGATATAGTCCCAGAAATTATCCACCCCGTAGATATTACGCTCCATGAAGGCGGCCAGCTGCTCCGGATCTCTCTCCACGCGCAGCCATTCCTGCAGATGCTCCTCATCGCTGTAATATTCATAGGGCATATTGGCGGGGTACGATCCGTACGGCACCTCCACAACGGCATCGACAAGATAGTACGGGATCACCGTGCGATCGGGCTGACGGCGGATCATCTCTTCGGGGATCAGCTTTTCGGTGGTGATGATCAGCCGCTTCGCCGCCCTGGCCACATCGTGGTCCGAGATGACGATCCCGTCGATCTGGCAGTTCCCGTAGATATCGGCGCGGTGCACATGGATCATCGCCACATCGGGGTAGAGTGCCGGCAGCGCCAGATATTTCTTCCCCGTAAAGGGGCATTCTATCTCCACGGCGGCGCTGTGCTTGACCGTATCGGTGCCCAGCATCGTCCGCGTGGTCACAAAAGAGAGCCCCATCGCCGCCGCCTTGTAGCGCCAGGCCATCGCCGCATTGGTCCACTCGGTCACCTCGACCTCGCCCTTCTCGATCGCCTCCCGCGAACGGCGGGAAAGCCCCCGCGCCTCCAGCCCGATGATATAGGCGATATCGCACCGGTTGACGCAGCGGCCGGCAGCGAGAATCTGAAAATCGTGGGTGTCGGTATGTCCGGCCAGCCCCAGGTTCTTCCGCCGCTGACGCGCGATCTCGTGGACCAGGGCGTTGGGAATGCGGGTTCCCCCGAATCCGCCCACCGCGATATAGTCGCCGTCATGGACCAGCCGGGCCACGGCTTCCTTGGCCGTAGTGGTTTTATCCACCTTTTTGCGAGATTTGTTTTGAAAAAAGGCTCTCGCCTCATCCGCATCCGGATCGGTGAAAAGCCTTCTGTCGCCGGCAGCCCTGTAGACAACCTGCCGCTCACCCGTAACTGCAAAATTACGCTCCAACTCCATCCCCCCTTGAGTGCTCTCCAGTAAATAATAGTCCGGCAATTCCCAATAGATGAAATTGCCGATATTATTTTACCATAAAAGCGCCCACTTGGGGGGTGATCGGTCAATTTTTTTGCTTAATTTACCTCTGCAGGGCCCGGTGTCCGATATCACGGCGATAATAACGGCCGGCAAACTCGATCTGCCCGGCCGCTGTGTAAGCGATCCCCAGGGCCCGGCGCAGCCCCGCCGCCCAACCGGTCACACCCAGAACCCGCCCTCCGGCAGTAACCACGGCACCGTTTTCGGCGAAGGCGGTCCCCGCATGAAACAGGGCCAGCCCTTCCCCGGCCCCGCAGTCGAACTCAAGGCCGCCCTGCTCCAGCCCGCGGATCGGTTTTCCCGTTTCGTAGGGCCCGGGATAGCCCCCCGAAGCGAGGACCACACAGGCAGCCGCCCCCTCGCTCCACCGGGGCGCTTCTTCAGCAAGCACCCGGCCCAGCTCGCCCTCCGCCGTTGCCGCCAGCAGCGGCAGCAGGTCGGAGCGCATCAGCGGCAGCAGCGCCTGCGTCTCCGGGTCGCCGAAGCGGACATTGAATTCCAGCAGATTGATCTCGCGCCGCCCGATCATCAGACCGGCGTAGATCACCCCGCGGTAGTCGATCCCCTCCGCAGCCAGGCCGGCCAGAAAGGGGCGGAAGACAGCCCTTTCCACCTCCCGGGAGAGCTCCCCGGTCAGCAGCGGCGCCGGGGCGTACGCCCCCATCCCCCCGGTGTTCGGTCCGCGGTCGCCCTCACCGACAGCCTTGTGATCCTGGGCCGACGGCAGCATCAGCAGCGACTCGCCGTCGGTGAGCGCCAGCACGGAGAGCTCCTCGCCGAAAAGACAATCCTCCAGCAGCACCTGCGCCCCCGCCGCGCCGTGCACCCTCTCGACCATGATCTGCTCCAGGGCCTTTGCAGCAGCAGCGCTGTCCGGGGCGACAACGACCCCCTTGCCCGCAGCAAGCCCGTCGGCCTTGACCACCACCGGCCCCTCCCGGTAGCGCCGCTCCAGGTGGCGCCGCGCCGCCTCGTAATGATCAAAAACCGCAAAATCAGCCGTGGGAATCCCCCACCGCTTCATCCACTCCTTCGACCAGACCTTGCTGCTCTCCAGGCGGGCCCCTTCGGCCCCGGGGCCGAAGACTTTCAGCCCGGCCCCGCGAAAGCGATCCGCCAGCCCCGCCGCCAGCGGCGCCTCCGGACCGACCACGACCAGATCGATCTTCTCATCCAGGGCAAATTGAAGCAGCCCCTCGATATCGCCGGCGGCCAGCTCCAGACAGCGGGCCACCGCGGCGATGCCCGCATTGCCCGGGGCACAGTAGAGCCTCTCCACGAGGGGGCTCCGGGCAATCTTCCAGGCCAGGGTATGCTCCCGGCCGCCGCCTCCAACAATCAACACCCGCACCTTCTTCTCCCCTTTCAGCTCAGACAAGCACTGTACCGCTTATGCCGGCTGCAGCCTAATGTTTGAAATAGCGTCTTCCGGTAAAGAGCATCGCCAGGCCGCGCTCATTGCAAAGAGCGATGGAAGCTTCATCTTTCTGCGACCCTCCCGGCTGGACCAGCGCTGTCACCCCCGCCGCCGCGGCCACCTCGACAGTATCGGGAAAGGGGAAAAATGCATCCGAGCCCAGCACCGCCCCTGCAGCCGCCTCCCCGGCCTGCTCCAGGGCGATCCGGGCGGCCCCGACGCGGTTCATCTGGCCCGCTCCGACGCCGAGGGTGGATTCATCCTTGACGATGACAATGGCATTCGACTTGACATGCTTGACCACCTTCTGGGCGAAGGCCAGATCGCGCCTCTCCCTCTCCGTGGGTGCTCTTTCGGTGACCACCTTCGCCGCAGCCAGCTCGACCGGCTCCCGGTCGACCGTCTGCAGCAGCAGCCCCCCGGAGACCTTTTTTAGCTCCGGCTCTGCCGCCGCTCCCTTCCCGGGCGGGGCCATCTCCAGCAGCCGGATCGCCTCTTTCCGGGCAAAGATCGCCAGCGCCTCCTCCTCGAAGGCGGGCGCTGCAACAACCTCGAGAAATATCTTGACCATCTCTGCCGCCGCCGCCGCGGTGACCGGCCGGTTCAGGGCGACGATCCCCCCGAAGATGGAGACGGGGTCGGCATCGTAGGCCCGCCGGTAAGCCTGCTCGATCGTTTCGGCCGAGGCCACCCCGCAGGGGTTGGTATGCTTCACCGCCACCGCCGTGGGCTGCTCGAATTCGAGCAGCAGCTCCCAGGCCCCCTGGAGATCGTTGAGATTGTTGAACGAGAGCTCCTTTCCCTGGAGCTGCCGCGCTGCCGCCAGCCCTCGCTTCTGCCCCCCGAGGGCATAGAAGGCCGCCTGCTGCTGCGGGTTTTCCCCGTAGCGCAGCTCCTGGAGTTTCTCCAGCGGCAGGCTAAGCTGCTCCGGAAAGAGCTCCACCGGCGCCTCCGGCCGTGCTGCCAGGTAGTTGGCGATTAGGGCGTCGTAGTGCGCGGTATGGGCAAAGGCCTCCGCAGCCAGCCGGAAGCGAGTCTCCCCCGAAATGGTGCCCCCCCCGGCCAGCTCGGCGGTGATGGCGGGGTAGCGCCCCGGATTCACCACCACGGCCACATGGGCGAAATTCTTCGCCGCCGCCCGGATCATCGCCGGGCCGCCGATATCGATATTCTCCACCGCCTCGGCCAGCTCCACCCCGGGCCGGGCAACGGTCCGGGCAAAGGGATAGAGGTTGACCACCAGCAGGGTGATCGGAACGATCCCCTGCTCCTGCAGCTGCTGACGATGTTCCGCCAGCTCCAGCCTGGCCAGCAGGCCGCCGTGGATCAGCGGATGCAGCGTCTTCACCCGCCCCCCCAGAATCTCGGGAAAACCGGTCACCGCGGCCGCTTCGGTCACGGCGACGCCCCCCTCGACCAAAGCTCGGGCGGTCCCCCCGGTCGAGACAATCTCCCAGCCGAGCCGCTCCAGCTCCCGTCCCAGCTCGACGATCCCCTCCTTGTCGGAGACGCTGAGCAGCGCTCTCTTTTTCAGCGAATCTTTATCCTGTTTCAATGAGACACCTTCTTCCCTTTACTCTGAGCTGATCCCGGCAGTAAAGCTCGATCGCCCGGGGATAGAGACGGTGCTCGGCAGCCTGGATCCGCCCGCGCAGCAGCTCCACGGTATCATCCTGCAGCACCGGCACCGCCTCCTGCAGGATCACCGGCCCCGTATCGAGCCCCCCGTCGACAAAATGAACCGTGCAGCCGCTCACCTTGACCCCGTAGGCAAGGGCCTCCTCGACCCCGGCGGTACCGGGAAATGACGGCAGCAGCGCCGGATGGATATTCATAACCCTGTTGGGAAAGGCTTCGAGCAGCACCGGCGAGAGCAGCCGCATGAAACCGGCCAGCACGACCAGCTCGCATCGGGACCGCTGCAGCGGCTCCAGCAGGGCCCGGTCGTAGGCGGCCCGCTCCCGGTATGGCCGGGGGTCGAGATAGAGGGCCTCGATGCCCCGGCGGCGGGCCCTTTCCAGGGCTGCAGCTTTCTCCCGATCGCTCAGCACCAGCACAACGCGGCCGCTGATCTCGTCCCGCTCGACCGCCTCCAGGATTGCTTCCAGGTTGGTCCCCTGGCCCGAGGCCAGCACTGCAATTCGCTTCATCATCCGCCCTCCCTGCAAAAATAGTTTCGTTGATTATAATCTGCCCGAGATCTGAATTTACCGCGTCCCGAGCCCTCGCGTCAGGTTCCCTCTCCCCTCGTGGGAGAGGGGCAGGCACCCCCACCCTAACCCTCCCCCCTCAAGGGGGAGGGAATGACTTTGTGGTTTCCCCCTCAAGGAGGGAACGACTTTGTGGTTCCCCTTAAGGGGGGAGCGATTTTAGTTTCCCTCCAAGTAGAGGTGACCTCAGTTAATTCCTCTCGGGAGGGAGTGCTCTGCGAGCCCCCGCGCCAGGTTCCCTCTCCCCTCGTGGGAGAGGGACAGGGTGAGGGGGACAACGGTTGGCGCCAGGTGAGCAGTGGGGTAAAAGCCCCTTTGCATCTC
>JAAZPS010000152.1 GCA_012797095.1 Bacillota bacterium
GCACGGGGACGGTTTTCTTTTTCATGGTCACAGCGCCGGCGTCCAGCCGGGAAAGCTTCAGTAAAGAGCTGATCAGCCATTCGATCCGCTGCAGCTGTGCTCTCATCCGCTCCAGGAAAAGGGCTCTTTTCTCCTCTGCGGGATTTTCGGAAAGCAGATCGTTTAACACGGTAAGAGAAGTCAGCGGTGTCTTCAGCTGGTGGGAGATGTCGGCCAGAGAATCGGCCAGAAGGATCTTTTCCTGCTGCAGCGCTGCAGCCTGTTCCCGGAGCAGGGTGGTGATCTTGTAGATCTCATTTTTGAGGATGCTCAGATCGCCCTCGCGGTTGTCCCGGAGATCGAGGGTGTAATCCCCCTGGCTGATCACCCCGGTATAGCGGGTGATTCCCCGGATCTGCTGAAAGTGGTTTCTCAAAAATAGCAGGGTGGCCGCGACAAAGGCGGCACCGGAGAGCAGCGGTAGCAGCAGGTAGGCGATCAGGTTGTAGCGGTAAAGATTTTGCATCAGTGGGGGGTCCAGTTCCAGAGTGGTGCTGGAGATGCCGTAACGGGAAAGGATCTCCTTTCCTCTGGCAACCGCTTTCCTGTCAGGATGGGTGATCAGGTCAATGAGCTCCTGCTCCGCCTCCGGGTATTTTTCAGCCACCGCTCCGACGATGGAGCCATAGCTCTGGATCACCGCCTTCTTCAGATAATAGCGTCCCCCCGCGGCCAGCAGAAAAGCGGTGATCAGTAGCCCGGCCAGCAGCAGGGTAAATGTGAACAGGAGTCTTTTCATTTCAGGATTATCGGAGAGTTTGATCCTAATCACCAGCCCTGTAGCCCATGCCGCGGACGGTCCTGATGATCTCCGGGTTCCGGGGGTCGTCCTCGATCTTTTCGCGCAACCGTTTGATGTAGACGGTCAGGGTGTTGTCGCTCACGAAGTCGCCGGAAAGATCCCAGATCTCCCGCAGGATCCGGTTGCGGGTGAGGACCTGTCCCCGATGGTGGGCCAGCATCAATATGAGCTTGTACTCCAGGGCGGTGAGCCAGACCGGCTGATCGTTCTTGTAAACTTTGGCTTCGGCGGGGTTGATTCTGAGATCACCGATGACGATCTCTTTTTCTTCCGCGGGCTGCCGGTTATAGCGGCGCAGCACACTGTTGATCCGCGAGATCAGCTCCCGCACCCGGAAAGGCTTGGCAATGTAGTCATCGGCCCCCAGATCCAGGCCCATGATCGTGTTGAGCTCGTCATCGCAGACCGTCAGGAAGATCACCGGCGTTTCTCCTTTTGAACGGATCAGCTTGCACAGCTCGAAGCCGCTGCCGCCGGGTAGGTTGATATCCAGAATGACGAGCAGGAACTCCCGATTCAGGATACATTCCCTGGCGCTGCTGAAGTCGTGACAGGTACGGGTGGCGAAGTCCTCGCGCTCCAGGGCATACTCGATCCCCATGGCGATGGTCTGGTCATCCTCGACGATCAAGATCTCGTTCACCGGTTGCTCCTTTTAGTCCAATAATGCAAGCTCATCTTCATTTTACCGCAAAAGATGATTTGCCGCCAACGCAGCCTTTGGGGTGATAGATATACTTTTGGGAGCAGTTAAAAGCGGCAATTTTGGCAGATGCAAATAGGAACCTACAGGTGCATTACCCTTTTGATATCTTCAAGGAAACGTTCGAAATCCCCCAAATTTTCGTTGATCATGCGGAGAA
>JAAZPS010000153.1 GCA_012797095.1 Bacillota bacterium
AAAACGGATACCCGCGGCAGCTGGGGCCTGGACGGACTGGCCCGGGTGCGCCGGCTCTCCCGGCATCCCCTCGTGGCCATCGGCGGCCTCAATGCCGCCAACGCCGGGGCGGCAGTCACCGCCGGAGCGGACAGCATTGCCGTTGTCTCCGCTATCTGCCTGGCAGAGGATCCCCGGGAGGCCGCCGCCACACTTTCAGCAATTATCCGCCAGGCTCTGGCGGCACGAAGGAAGGAATGACTCTGGATGAAACATTATCATCGTGCACTGACCATCGCCGGTTCGGACAGCGGGGGCGGCGCCGGTATTCAGGCCGACCTGAAGACCTTTGCCGCACTGGGCTGCTACGGCTTTTCGGTGATCACAGCGCTGACGGCACAGAATACACGCGGGGTAACCGCCATCGAATCTGTCCCGGCACACTTTGTTGAGCAGCAGATGGAGGCGGTCCTGACCGATATCGGGGTGGATGCGGTCAAGATCGGGATGATCCATTCACCGGAGATTATCGGGTCGGTGGCGGCAACGCTGCAGCGTTACCGGGCCCCCAATATTGTCCTCGACCCGGTGATGATCGCCAAAAGCGGCGACCGCCTGCTGCAGAAGGAGGCGGTCCAGGCGCTCGCGAAGCTGCTGCTGCCGCTGGCCGCGGTGATCACACCCAATCTGCCGGAGGCGGCCGTTCTTCTTGGGCGCCCCCTGGAGAGGCTTGTAGAGATGGAGCAAGCCGCCCGCGATCTGGCCCGGTTGGGCCCGGCGGCAATCCTGCTGAAAGGCGGCCATCTGGGGGGCGAGCGCAGCCCGGACCTGCTCTACCAGCGGCAGGAAGACCGCGTGACCTTGCTTGACGGTTCCCGGGTGCAGACAGCAAACACCCATGGGACGGGCTGCACCCTTTCCTCGGCCATTGCCGCCGGCCTGGCTCGCGGGCTTGCTCTGGCCGAAGCGGTGCGCCGGGCCAAGGAGTACCTTACGGGAGCGCTGCAGAGAGGAGCCGCCTACCGGCTGGGCTCCGGTCACGGACCGGTCCATCATTTCTGGGAGCACTGGTCTTGAAGATGAAGCAAGGCCCGGCGGCTGCAGTCCTCGACTTTTCCGGGGTGCTCAGCCCCGGCGCGGCTGCTTTCAGCCGGCCGCAAAGCCTGCAGCAGGCGCTGCTCGATTCCGGGCTGGCTGCGCTGGGCCTTGATCAGGCCGCTTTCTGGAGTGAGATAATCGAGCCCACCTGGCACCAGGGGAGCACCACCGCCCGGGGTTACCGGAAGCTGCTCGGTGAAGCGATGCTTCGCCTGGGCGCATCGCGGGGTGAGCGTCCCGCCCCGGCAGCGGCCTTTACCGCTGCCGGCCGCTTCACCACGGCTTATCTGGATCACTCCTCGATCGATCCCCGGTGGGCCCCGGTGCTCCGCCGGCTGATCCGGCAGAAAAGCGTTGTTGTTGCCACCGACCATTACGCCGAGGCCACCGCTCATATCATTGCTCAGCTGAACGCACTGGGCCTGGCCGCCGCCCCGGCGCTGGCGTCGGTACCGGCGGACGCCCAGATCCTGGTGGCCAACTCGGCCGATCTGGATGCACCCAAGGAGAGTGCTGCCTTCTGGAGACCGCTGCTGCGCCACTGGGTCAAGGCGGCCCCTGCCCCGGTGCTGCTGGTGGACGATTTCGGCAGCAACGAGCAGCCCGGCGACAGTTATGGCCGTCAGGAAAGATACCTCGCCCGAAAAGAGAAGACCGCTGCCGCCATCGAGAACGCCTGGGGCGCCCCGGTCAAGATCTTCCCTTTCCTGATGCGGCGCGATGACGAGTTCCCTGCACTGGTGAACGCCGCCGCCAGATTCCTGCTGGAGTAACCCTGCGAAACCTTTTCCCGCCGCCGCTCACCGCCTGGTACACCCGCCGGAGCATCTGCCCGACAGCGATTCCTGCAGGAATTTCCATCGGAAAAAGAGAAGGTAGAGAGAAGGTAGTTAGTAGTTTGAGAGCAGCTGTTTCGTTTGCCAGCGGTTGAAAGGAGAGTTTGATGAGCTCGTTAAAATTGAAATACAGCCTCGATGAGGTCCCCCCTTTCTTCGAATTGATCCTTTTAGGGCTGCAGTGGTTCGCCATCGCCGTGCCGGTGGTGCTTATCGTCGGCAAAATTGTCGCCGGGTTACATTTCAGCGATCCCGGGGCGCAGATTGTCTATATCCAGAAGATCTTCTTCATCACCGGGATCTCTCTCCTGGCCCAGCTCCTGTGGGGCCACCGTTTGCCGCTTGTCATCGGTCCGGCGACCATCCTTCTGGTCGGTATCGTCGCCGGTCACGCCGCCGGCCTGGGTGCGATCTATACCGCCATCGCCATCGGCGGGCTCGTTCTATTTCTTCTAAATATCGCCGGCCTGTTCAATTATCTAAGAAAGCTGTTTACCCCGCCGGTGGTGGCGACCATCCTGATCCTGATCGCCTTCACCCTGACCCCGATGATCCTCGATCTGATCATCTCACCGACAGCGAAGCAGCCGGCCCTGGCGAACCTTTCTTTCTCCCTTATCCTTGTCCTCGGCCTTTTCTGGGTGAACCGACGCGCCCGCGGATTCTGGAGCTCGACCCTGCTCCTCTGGGCGCTCATCGCCGGCAGCGCGCTCTACCTGTTACTCTTTCCGCAAAGCTTTGAGCTGGCCCGGCCCAGCAGCGCCATTCTGGCCGGATTTTTCCAGGATCTGAATCTTCGGCCCTCCTTTGAACCGGGGGTGATCATCTCCTTTTTGATCTGTTTCCTGGCCCTTTCGATCAACGATCTGGGCTCGATCTATTCGGTCGGCGGACTGCTGAAGCCGGATCAGATGGACCGGCGCGTTTCCCGGGGCCTCTCCCTGACCGGTATCCTGAATTTTTTCTCCGGAATGCTGGGCGTCATCGGCCCGGTCAACTTCTC
>JAAZPS010000154.1 GCA_012797095.1 Bacillota bacterium
AGATATTTACACAACTAAACGGGAAACGGTCAATTTTTCCAAGAGCCTAGTCCCACGGAAAAATAAAATAGAAAGAAAATTTGTCACCCAAACTATTTATGGAATACTAAAATCAGGAAGCGTTGTTTTAAAGGATATCGGCATGGCTTTAAATGAATCCATTCATATTAAAAACACCATAGACCGGCTTAGCCGCAATTTAAAACGTGCACTTTCCACGGATATACAAAAGAACTACATCCGGAAAGCGATAAATTCTTTAGGTAAAAACCCTATCATTTTAGTAGATGACACTGACGTTATTAAACCTTACGGTGAAAAATTTGAGGCCTTGGGTGAAGTCCGTGATGGTTCTAGTAAAAAAATAAACATTGAAAAGGGTTATTTGGTAACGGAAATGGTGGGCTTAACCGCCAACAACAGACAACCCATTAGTTTGTTTTCCCATATTCATTCATCAAAGGAAAAGAACTATAAATCAACTAACATGGTTCTGTTTGCAGGGCTAGACAGCGTAATTAGCAGTTTGCAAGGAAAGGCCACGTTCGTTTTCGATCGGGGTTATGATATGAATGCCCTGTTTAATTTTATGGCTAAACGAAAACAAGATTATATTGTGCGTTTGACGGAGAAGAGAAAGCTGTTTTGGAAGGGGAAATGGTTTAAATCCACTACCCTTAGGGATTCCAGAAAGGGCAAAATCAAAACGAGCCTTACATTTAAGAAGGATGGAAAAGAAATAAAGGAGACAGTTTATATAAGTCATCTTAATATAAAAATAACCGCTAGCAAAAACCCTGTTACCCTCATTCTTGTTTACGGACTGGGAAAAACACCTATGATGCTGGCCTCCAACAAGAAAATTCATGGTAAAAAGGAGGCGGTTCGTATAGTAAGGACTTATATGTCAAGATGGCGTATCGAGGAATATTTCCGTTTTAAAAAACAACACTTTGGCTTTGAAAACTTCCGAGTTAGAAGCCTGATCGCCATTAATAACCTTAACGCCCTTCTTACATATGCCATTGGTCTGTTAGGCTTTCTCGCTGAGAAACTACAAACCAGCAAATTATCACGCCGTCTTATTCATAATTCTAAGGCCCTGCGAAAGGACATCCAATTTTATTATTACCAGCTTGCCGAAGGTGTTCTATCGACCCTGGCCCACGCTAAGGTGGGCATACAGGGTTGGTTTAAATTGCGACATAGCGGGCCTCGACAGTTAAAATTGAAACTTACTGCTTAGGGGGAAAGACTGATCTAGGGGGAAATCAACATCGGAGTTACAAAAGGCCTAGATAGAAGGCCTTATTGGTGATCGCAATATTATATTGCCACCCGTCTAAAGTAACAGATACCTTATGCAAAGGTGTATTGCTTGCGATATAGGCCTTTACCCCGCCTGACTATTACGTTTTGCGGAAACTCAAGAAATTCTATTACCTTGCTCCGGCCCGTTTTTTATGCTAATATTGTCTACGCAGGAGCATGCCGAAGTGGCGGAACCGGCAGACGCACACGACTCAAAATCGTGCGGGCTTGGCCCATGGGGGTTCGACTCCCCCCTTCGGCACCACCTTGAAAAAGGGTTGCAGGCAGAGGGTTTTGGCCTTGTAAAGCCAAAACCCTCGCTGTATTTTCGCTGCATTTATTCATACAGCCAGCGGCAGTCGCCATTTGGCCGCCGGACGAAAACGGCTCTTCAGTCCAACCCCGATATGATAAGGGTAAACCGGTGATTCCCGGAACGCACTCATCCTGGACAAATTGACAGCGGGTGAAACGTCGGAGCAAATGATCCTAATCCATCACGATCATGCCGCCCGAGCCCACCATCGAGCCCGCTCTTTCAGGCAATCGAAATCAATGGGCGTATCCAGATGCCGCTCCGGGACCCCCGTAAGAAACGGCCCGGTCGAGAACGATCAAGTTGCGGGCGCCTTCAACCGCCCGGGTAAACATCTCCAAGGGAAAGGGCCGCCAGAGGCGCAAGTTCAACAATCCTGCTTTCAGGCCCTACCGGCGCATCGCTTTGACCGCTTCGCCGGCCGTTTCAGCAAAACTGCCCAGGGCCACGAAGATCGTCTCCGCATCTTCGTTGTGATACGTTTCCACGGGGCGATAGTATCGGCGAACGGGCCCCCGCTGCCTGGCTGCTGACACAGACGCTCATCGCCGAATGCTCCGGCTCGAGGCCGCTCCGGCCAGTTTCTTCATCATAAAATGATGCGGCCCTTTCCGGGATTGTCCTGCTACCTTCCCGATCGGTCCTTCCCCATCATTATATCAATGATCGTGTTGTTAGTTTCTACCATACCAGGGGAAGCGATCAGACCGATATTTTTCATGGTCTCCTCAACTGTCCTGCCGACAATTCCTTCATCTCCGGGGATGGCGATACCATCCAAAGCCAGCAGTGCGGATAGGACAGCAGTGCCCGCACCATTGATCGCTTTCAATGAGCAACCGTAATTGCCACCATCGCAGATCAGGCCCGTAATATTGGCTGCCATATTGTTGATTGCATTTTCGATCTGCTCCAAACCGCCCCCCAGCAGATAAACAAGCCCGGCGCTTGCGCCGATCCCGGCTGCCACCGCGCAGCCGCAAAAAGCGGATAACCGTCCGGAATGATCTTTTATGTAGATGGTAATTAAATAGCTTAGCGCAATTGCTCTCGCCAGTCGATCATCTTCCAGGGTCATTCTTTCTGCAGCAGCCGCAAGCGGCATCGTGGCGATAATCCCGTGCGCACCGCTGCCGCAGATGCAGAGTGCCGGCCGGGAAACCCCGCCCATCCGGGCATCCATGGCAAAACCGGTCAGTCTTTGGGCATAACTGACCAAATCATCGGCAATCTTTTTGGCCCTGACCAGTCGTTCGAGACCGAAGCCGGCTTTCATTCCGGCTCCCCCGGTACCTTCCCTGCACAATTTATTGTTTATCCTGACAGCGCTGAGCACAAAATCGATATCTGGAAGAGGTACCCGATCTATGAATTTCTTGATTTGGCCGACCGTGTATGTAGAAAGATCGAAAGTTGTCGTCCGGTTGAGCGCCGTCTCTTTTTCTTTTTCGAAGATCAGATGATCATCCGCTTCAATTCTGACAATATTGGTATGTTTTTTCCTGATTACCGTCCGCCCGGTTCCAGCAGCGGTCTTCACGAAGGCGTTAACGTACAGCTCCGGGATATCCTTTTGAACTTGAATCTCGACCAGATTTCTTTCATTCAGCCTTCTGGCCTCGCCGATCTGCGCTGCAGTTATATCTTTGAATATCTCCAGTTCCAGCGAGGGATTCCCGCAGACCTCACCC
>JAAZPS010000019.1 GCA_012797095.1 Bacillota bacterium
AACGTTACAATTCCGGTGACGGAGGCGGAATATGATCTTAACTGCAGCTCTAGCCTGCCGCCGGCGCAGCGATTGCCATACTTTCAGGCCCTTTCGCCGGTGCTGAAACGACTTCTTTCAGCAGATTCATCCCGGTTCGGCCGCCGCTGGAGTGCTTGCGAGGGTATTTTTACCCGGAAAGAGCCCCGGAACCTGCTTTCCGCCCATCTGGACCGGACTGCCCTGTCGGCGACCGCTCTCGAAGAATACGCCGGCTGCCCCTACAGCTATTTTTTGAAGAGGCTGCTCGGATTGAGCCCTCCCGAGGAACCGGAAGAGCTTCTCAGCATCAGTCCGCTGACCCGGGGGCGGCTGCTTCACAGGATTCTTGAAGAATTTTATCGACGTGCGTCCGGGGAGGGGCTGCTTCCGGTGAAGCGTTTTCCCGACCGGTGTCGCTCTCTGCTCCGCCGGATTGCCCGTGAGCAGTATGCCCGGGTCCCTGACGGAGAGCGGCCGTCCTATCCGCTCCTATGGGAGCTGCAGATCCGCCTTCTCGAAGAGACCCTGCAGGCGTTGTTGAACTGGGAGATCGAGACTGGCGGAGATTTCGTTCCCTCGGAATTTGAGGTCTCTTTCGGTTTTCCCCGGGCTGCGGCAGCCCCGGTTTCGCTGGAGCTGCCTTCGGGAGAGACAGTCTCTTTCCGGGGACGGATTGACCGTGTTGACCGCTGCGGCGCCCGGATCCGGGTGATCGACTACAAGACCGGGAAAAAAAGGATCAAGGATAACAGCCTGGCCGGAGGAGAGGCCCTGCAGCTGCCCATCTATCTGCTTGCCGCCGGAACGATCTACGGCTTGCAGGGACCGGAGAGTGCTGAAGCTTGCGCTTACCACCTCTCTCCGGATGGGGTGAAGACGGTGCATTTTTCGGGTGATTCCTGGCCCGAAAAAGAGAATCTGCTGAGAGGGGCGGTCGGGATAATCCGTGAAGGGATCACTGCGGGCCAATTTTTCCCGTACCCGGGACCGCGCTGCCGCTACTGCGACTATGATACCATCTGCGGCCCCGATATCGACAGAATCTATCGGCTCAAGGAAGGGGATCCGGCACTGGATCAATTTCTCAGGCTCAAGGAGAGCTATCTTTAAAGCAAAGGTGAAGGCAGGGTGATCTGTTGAGCAGTCAAAACAATGCCGGCACAAGGTTGGTCGATGCCCGCGAGCGCGAGCTGGCGGAAAACGATCTCAGTCGTAGTTTCTGGGTCGAAGCGGGTGCCGGTACCGGCAAGACCACCCTGCTGATCCGGCGGCTGCTCAAGATCATACTTGATCGAGCGGCCCGTCTCGGCGAGATCGCGGCGATCACCTTCACCGAAAAAGCCGCCGCCGAGCTGAGGGCCCGCCTGCGCGACGAACTTGAAGGGAGGGCGGCCGGCGCCTCCCCGGATCAGCTCGCTCCGATCCGGCAGGCGCTCGAGGATCTGGAAGCGGCACAGATCACGACAATTCATTCTTTTGCCGGCTCCTTGCTGCGCGAACGCCCGGTTGAGGCGGCGGTAGATCCCCACTTCAAGATAGCCGATGAAGGTGAGCTGGATGATCTGCTGGAGCAGGTCTGGGATGATTGGTTTTTTTCCGAACTGGCGGCAGCCCCGGCAGTGCTTGTCCGGGCCTTGACCCTGGGAATCTCCGTGCAGCGGCTCCGGGAACTCGGCGGGCTCCTTTACCGGCAGCGGGATCTGGTCGCGGAGGGAAATACCCCCGAACCGCCGGCCCTGCTGCCTGCTTTCAGCGATCTTCTGGTGAAACGGCTCCCGGAATTGAACAGTCTGCTTGACAGCTGTATCGAGCCCGGGGACAGGGGTTACCGTCATCTGATCGAGCTTACCGGGGCAGCGGAAAGATATCTTGAACTGGAGAGCGTCCAGGAGAAAGAGACTTTTCTGGTCCAGGCATTTCCGGCGATCGCCTCCCGGGGGAACCAGAATAACTGGCAGCCGCGGGAACGGTGCCGCCGGCAGAAGGAGATCTGCACTGAACTGAAACAGGTTCAGGAGGCGGCGCTTCGCTCGATTCAGGGCCAGTTGACTGCAGATCTGGTTCGCTGGTGCCGCGGTTACCTGGAAGCGGTGGAGAGGGCCAAGGAGGAAGCCGGGACACTCGATTTTCAGGACCTGTTGCTCAAAGCGCGCAACCTGCTTCGCGATTCAAAAGAGGTCCGCGGCTACTATCAGCAGCGTTTTCGCTATCTGCTGGTAGATGAATTTCAGGATACCGATCCGCTGCAGGTGGACCTGCTCTTTTTGCTGGCTGAAAAGGAGCCCCTGGCCGGCTCCTGGCAGGAGGCCCGGCCCGCCGGGGGAAAACTGTTTCTGGTCGGCGATCCCAAGCAGTCGATCTATCGTTTCCGGCGGGCCGATATCGAGATCTATCAGGAAGCCCGGCAAAAATTGCTCGAGCACGGCGAAGCGCTTTCCATCTCGCAAAATTTCCGAACCCTTCCGGCGCTGATCGAATGGGTCAACAATACCTTCAGCCGTCTCATCGAACCGCAGGGCCGCTACCAGCCCGATTATCAGCACCTGAGCGCTTACCGCCAGCCGCGGCGCGAGCCTTCAGTGGTCCTGCTAGAGCCCTCCGGTTCCCTTGATGATCTGAAGGCTTCGGAGATTCGCGCCGCCGAAGCTGCCGCGGTGGCCGGGTTGATCAACAGCGCCGTCGGTCAATGGACCATTTCCACAGCCTCGGGGGAGAGCCGCGCCTTGAACTTCGGGGATATCGCCCTGCTCTTTCCGACGACAACGGGTCTTTACCATTTTGAAGAGGCCCTCCGCCGCTGCGCAATCCCCTTCCGGCTGGAAGGGGGGCGGCAGTTCTTCTTCCGCGAGGAGATCTCCTTCCTGGAAAGTTTGCTCACCGCGGTGGGCAATCCCTACGATCCGACGGCCCTGGTAGCGGTACTGCGCTACTGGGCGGGGATTCCCGATGAGCTGCTGTTTCAGTACAAAACTGCCGGCGGAAAACTGAGTTATCTGGTCGATCCCGGCGCAGATTATCCCCTGTTGCAGGAGAGCTTTGCCCTTCTCCGGGAGGCGCACCGGAAGAGGCGGCATCTTTCCGTGGCGGCTCTGATAGAGGAGCTTCTGGAAAGAACCTGGTTCTGGCAACGGGCCTCTCTGAGGATGTACGGGCAGCAGGCTGCTGGTAACCTGCGTAAAGCGCTGCAGATGATCCGGCTTCTCGAGATGGAACGCCCCCTTACCCTGAAGGGAGCGAGCAACTGGCTGAAGCGGATGGCGGAGCAGGGCCGCGAGGAGGCCGAATCGCTGCTCCACGATCCCGGCAGCGATGCGGTTCAGCTTCTGACTATTCACAAGGCCAAGGGGTTGGAATTCCCGGTAGTCTGTCTGGTGAATATGGGCGGGCGGAGCAGGGGCGGGACCCCCTTCCTGGCTGACCGGATCGAGGGTAA
>JAAZPS010000155.1 GCA_012797095.1 Bacillota bacterium
ACAACGGTTGACCTGAAGGCGCTCAGGCTTCTCCCGGAACCCTTGCCCCGGGCCGATCTCGGCAGCTGACGCAACCGAGATCCAACGCCTCTTCCTCCCTGCAAATAACAAAAAATACTGACGAAAATCAACGGAGCTGGGTTAAAAATGGACTATAAAATCAACTTTCTTCTCTCAACTGGACAGCAAAGCGAGGTAACGGTGGAAGAAGGAACCACCTTGCTCGAGGCTGCCGCCCGCGCCGGCGCAGCGGTCGAGGGAAACTGCGGCGGCAAGGGAACCTGTGGAAAATGCAAGGTGAGGCTGACCGAAAAGAGCACTGCGGCACCGACTGAAACCGAAAAACGGCTGCTGTCTGCTGAAGAGATCGCCGGCGGCTGGGTTCTGGCCTGTCAGAGAACCATTACCGAAGACCTCACCGTGGAGGTGCCGGGACAGAGCGACGCCTTCCGGCGGAAGATATCCTTAACCGAGGATGACGGAGATATCGAAGCCGAACCTGTCATCAGGAAGATCGAGCTGACCCTGGATCCACCAACGGTAAAGGATCAGACTGCCGATCTGGAAAGGCTGCTGGAGCAGCTACCCCGGGGGCTTCGCTGCCCCTACCGGCTGCTCACCGGCCTACCGCAAAAACTGCGCCAGGAAAAATTTTCGGTCACCGCCGTGCTCGGTCCGGAGAGGCTTATTGCGGTGGAGCCCGGACAGACGGGATCAAGCCTTTACGGGGTGGCCTTTGATATCGGCACCACCACGATCATGGGCTCGCTGCACGAGCTGGCCAGCGGGAAAACTCTCGCTATCGGGGCAGCGACCAATCCGCAAAATGTTTACGGAGCCGATGTGATTTCGCGGATCACCTATGCTTCAACCAACGATGGAGGCCTGGAAAGGCTGCAGCAGAAAGTGGTCGAAGCGCTCAACGCGATCATCGGGGATCTGGTCAGAGAAGCAGGAATCGCCGGGGATGAGATCTATGAAGCCGTTGCCGTGGGCAATACAACGATGAGCCACCTTTTCCTGGGAATTGACCCCACCTATCTGGCGCCCGCTCCCTTTGTTCCGGCATACCGCCGCCCGGGGGTCCTGGAGGCCGCGGAGATCGGGTTGGCCATAAATCCCGGAGGGCAGGTCGTGCTCCTGCCCAATATCGCCGGTTATGTGGGCTCGGATACGCTGGGCGTTATCCTGGCCACCGGACTGGAACAGCGCCGTGATCGCTGCGCGGTCATCGATATCGGAACCAATGGAGAACTGGCCCTTGCTGCCGGAGGGAGGATCCTGACCTGCTCCACCGCTGCTGGGCCGGCCTTTGAGGGAGCACAGATCAAACATGGAATGCGAGCGGCAGACGGAGCGATCGAGGCGGTGCAGATTGTTGAAGACGAGATCTCGCTCGAGGTGATCGGCGGAACCAGGCCCCGGGGAATCTGCGGTTCAGGCCTGATCGATGCTGCCGCGGTGCTGCTGAAAGCAGGCGTGATCGAGCCTTCCGGACGATTCGCCAACCCGGAGACAACGGGTCAAGAACTGCCGGCGCCGCTTAAAGCGCGCCTGCGCCCGGGCAAAGGAGGTTTCGGTTTTCTCCTCGCCGACAGCGGTAAAAAAGGAAAAGGCGTGGAAATTCTTCTAACACAGTCCGATATCCGCGAGCTACAGCTGGCCAAGGGGGCAATCTACGCCGGGCTGCAGGTGCTGCTCCAGGAAGCAGGGCTGAAAGAAACCGACCTTGACCAGGTCCTGCTGGCCGGCGCCTTTGGCAACTATATTCGCACGGAGAGCGCCAGGGAGATCGGGCTGCTGCCGTCGATCCCCCTGAAAAAGATTACACCGGTGGGTAACGCCGCCGGCCGGGGAGCCAGAATGGCCCTGATCTCCCGGAGCGTGCGCGCGCAGGCTTTCGCTCTGCCCGATCTGGTAGAACATGTTGAGCTTTCTACGA
>JAAZPS010000156.1 GCA_012797095.1 Bacillota bacterium
AATACAATGAGCCAAAATAATAGCAATAATCATATCGAAGCGCGGCTCTGGGGCGCTGCCGATGAGCTGAGGGCGAATTCCAAGCTGAAGGCATCGGAGTACTCTGTCCCGGTGCTGGGCTTGATCTTTTTGCGTTACGCCGACTACAAGTTTTCCATGGCCGAGAAAGAGCTGGCCAGACAGGGCACCGGGCGCCGCAAAATTGGGCCTGCCGATTACCAGGCCCGGGGGATCATGTATCTGCCTGATGAGGCTCGCTTTTCAGCGCTGCTGCAGCTACCCGAGGGCGAGAACATCGGTATGGCCATCAATGATGCCATGCGAGCCATCGAGGCGGAAAACCCTGATTTAAAAGATGTGCTGCCCAAAAACTACAACCGCCTGGATAACCCCACCCTCACGGAGCTACTCCGGCTGATGAATTCCATCCCCATGGATATCGAGGGCGATGCCTTCGGCAAGATCTATGAGTACTTCCTCGGCAAATTTGCCATGAGCGAGGGGCAGAAGGGCGGCGAGTTCTTTACCCCCACCTGCATTGTCAGGCTCATTGTGGGTATAATCGAGCCCTTCAAGGGACGCATCTATGACCCGGCCTGCGGCTCCGGGGGCATGTTCGTGCAAAGCGCCCGCTTTGTGGAGGAGCATCGTGAAAATGGCGGCGACGCCATCAGCATCTATGGGCAGGAGCGGGTCTCGGAGACGGTGCGCCTGGCCAAGATGAATCTGGCCGTGCACGGTCTGGGCGGAGATATCCGCCAGGGGAATACATATTATGAGGACCTGCACAACAGTGCTGCTCGGGGCGGCAAGTTTGACTTTGTCATGGCCAATCCGCCCTTCAATGTGAACCGGGTGGATAAGGAGCGGCTTAAAGACGATCCCCGCTTTCCCTTCGGCCTGCCGCGGCCGGATAACGCCAACTACCTCTGGATCCAGATCTTTAACAGTGCACTGAATGACAGCGGGCGGGCCGGCTTCGTCATGGCCAATTCCGCCTCCGATGCCCGGGGCTCGGAGCTGGACATCCGCAAAAAACTGATCGAGGCCCGGGTTGTGGATGTAATGGTAGCTGTGGGTCCGAATTTCTTCTACACGGTAACGTTGCCCTGCACCCTCTGGGTTCTGGATCGGGAAAAAAAGGAGACGGATCGGGCCGGTCAGGTGCTTTTCATCGATGCCCGCCAGATCTACACCCAGGTGGACCGCGCTCACCGTGAGTGGACTGCGGAGCAGGTGGAATATCTGGCCAACATCGCCCGACTTTATCGCAGCGAGAAACCCGAGAACCTGCACGGCGGCGGCGAGCTCCTAGTTGAACATTTTCCGGATGGCAAATACGTCGATGTGCCGGGACTTTGCAAGGCGGCCACCTTGAAGGAAATCGATGAGCAGGACTTTAGCCTCAACCCGGGCCGCTACGTCGGCGTGGCCGAGCGGCAAGAAGATGACGGAGACTTCTACGAGCGCCTGCAGGAGTTGAACGAGGAGCTGGAGTTGCTCAACCAGGAAGCGCGGGAGCTGGAGGAGCGGATTGCGGAGAATATTGTTTGTTTGCTTGAGGGGAAACGGTATGGCACAGATTAAAAATAGCTGGATGAGTAAAACAATAGGTCAGCTCGGCAAAGTTATCACAGGGGGCACCCCCCCGTCAATGTTTCCAGAATGCTTCGGCAGTAAATATCCATTTATAACACCATCTGATATAAATGGATATTCTCGTTACGTTGAAACAGAGAGGTTCCTATCTGTGGAAGGAAAGGAAAACCAGGCAAACAGGGCGTTACCGAATGGAGCTATTTGCTTCGTTTGTATTGGAGCAACGATAGGGAAGATTTGTATGACAAAAGAAGAATCATTTACAAATCAACAGATAAACAGTATTGTAACCTACAAAAAAAAGTACAACAATTTCTTTGTGTACTATCTTCTTTCCGGTATAAAGGAACAGATTAAAAATATTGCCAGTGGTGCAGCAACACCTATTGTTAGCAAATCATTGTTCTCATCGGTGAATGTAGAGGTTCCCACAATTGATGTCCAGAATAAAATTGCCACCATCCTTTCCGCCTACGACGACCTTATCGAAAATAACCTACGCCGCATCAAAATACTGGAGGAAATGGCCCAGGGCCTCTACCGCGAATGGTTCGTCCATTTCCGCTTTCCC
>JAAZPS010000157.1 GCA_012797095.1 Bacillota bacterium
GCAGATCCCTCTGTTCCTCGCAGCATTTACCAATACCCGCAGCGTCGGCTCCCTGACGATCCGGAAAACCGTCGGCGGGGCGGCAGGGGAGCGGCAGCGTAACTTCACTTTCATCATCGATCTGGAGTCAGCGGGCAGCTTCGCCTACCGGGGCAGCAAAGAGGGAACCATCGAGATCGGCGGCGAGATCACCCTGAAAGATGGCGAATATATCATCATCGAAGGGATCCTTCTCGGCACTGCCTACAGGGTAACCGAAAAGGAAGCGAACCGGGATGGTTACAGCACCCATGCGGTGGGAGCTCGCGGGACGTTCACGGAGCAGGGAGAGACGGCCTCCTTCGTGAACACAAAAAGAGATCTGCCCGGAACAGCGGCCGATGACCTAGCGCTGTGGGGCCTGCTGCTGCTCGGGCTGACCCTGGCGCTGATCGGTCTGAGACGGCAGAAAGCCGGAAAGGATCACTGATTGAAGAGCCTGTCACCGGATAAATGACCGGGCGGCACGCCAGCTGCCCGGTCATTTATCGGATCATATCCTTTCGCTCCACCCGCAGAAACCGCAACTTTACAGGTTAAAAGCGCCCGGAACCCCTGACGAACGTTTCTGCTGTTGCGTCCCCGGGCCGGTTATGTTATATTACAGACGGTAAATTAAGGCTAAGGAGTGGCACAATTGGGATCGGTACGGGTTAGATTTGCTCCCAGCCCCACGGGAGAGCTGCATATCGGCGGCGCCAGGACGGCGCTGTTCAATTATCTGTTTGCCCGCGCCAGCGAGGGCACCTTCATTCTGCGCATCGACGACACCGACCTGGAGCGTTCGCGCGCCGATTACACGGAGGCGCTGCTCGAGGCGATGCGCTGGCTGGGCCTGGACTGGGATGAAGGACCCTATTTTCAGTCCCGCCACCTCGAGGATTACCGCAGCGAGGCAAATCGCCTGCTGGAGGAGGGGAAAGCCTACCGTTGTTTCTGCACCCCTGAAGAGCTGGCTGCCGGGCGGGAGCGGGCCCGCAAATCCGGCAAACCGTATCTCTATCCGGGAACCTGCCGCGAGCTTCCCCCGGAAAAGATCGAGGCCAGGCTGCAGGAGGGCCTCAGTCATGTGCTCCGTCTGCGCATACCCGCCGCCGGAGAGACCGTCGTCGACGACCTGATCCGCGGCGAGGTCCGCTTCAGCAACCGCGATCTGGACGACTTCATCATCATCAAATCGAACGGCCAACCGACCTACAATTTCGCCAGCGTTGTCGACGACGAAACGCTGAAGATCACCGACGTGATCAGGGCGGAGGAGCACCTCTCCAACACTCCGCGCCAGCAGATCTGTCTCGAGGCGCTCGGCTACAGGAAACCCCGTTACGCTCACGTGCCGATGATCCTGGCACCGGACCGCAGCAAATTGAGCAAGCGCCACGGGGCCACCTCGGTGGAAGAATTCCGCTCCGGAGGCTACCTGCCGGAGGCGCTGATCAACTATATGGCCCTGCTGGGCTGGTCACCCGGCGAGGAGGAGATCATTCCCCTTTCCACGATGATCGCCCTCTTCTCGCTCGATCGGGTCAACAAAACCGCCGCGATCTACGACACCACCAAGCTGACCTGGATGAACGGCCAGTACATGCGCCTGATTCCCCCGGAAAGATTGGCCGCGGAGGCGCTGCCGTTCTATGAAGCCACCGGCCTGCTGCAGGCACCCCTAAAGGGTGAAGCCGAGGCATACTATCAAAGGGTGGCTGCTGCTGTCCACGACCGGGTCAGAACCCTGGCCGAGATGGCCGACGCCTCGACCTACTTCTACCGTGAAGTGGATAGCTATGACGCCAAAGGCGTGAAGAAACACTTTCAGAAAGAGGGCAGCGCCGCCCTGCTGCGCCGGGCCGCCGGCCTGCTGCAAACAGTGGAGCCCTTTACCCTCGACAGCATCGAGGCAGCCTACCGTAGTCTGAGCGAGGAGCTGGGGATCTCCGCCGGTAGGCTGATCCACCCAACCCGCCTGGCCGTCTCCGGACGGACCATGGGACCGGGCCTATTCGAGATCATCGTCCTTCTGGGGCGCGAAAGAACCGTTGACAGATTGACCCGGGCAGCCCTCTGGATCGAGCAGGAGCAGCGCTAGCCGCTCACTGCCCACACCCAGGTTGACAGAATCAAGGAATTGCTATAAACTATCGATTAATCAATACAGAAGCATGGTAGGGGAACGATTAACCGGAGAAGAACGGTAGAATGGTAGGAGAGCTTGTCCTTGGCCCTCCCGGGCTTTTTTTCTTTTCCGAAACCGGTTCCCGCCGAAAAATGGAGGGATTCAAAGTTGAAAAAAGTATGGTTGGGGTTGCTTTTGGGGGTGCTGCTCGTCTCTATTCTGGCGGCCGGCTGCGGGCCGCAGGCCGATCTGCGTATCGGGATCGTGCAGATAGCGGAGCACGACGCTCTCGACGATGCCCGCGACGGATTTATCAAGGCGCTTAAAGAAGAGGGTTTTGAAGATGGGAAAAACGTGATCATTGATATCCAGAATGCGCAAGGTGAATTCACCACCGCTTCAACTATTGTCGAAGGATTCGTTGCCGACAAGGTTGATCTGATCCTGGCTATCGCCACCCCGTCGGCTCAGGCAGCCCTCAATGCAACCAAGGAGATCCCCATCGTGATCACCGCGGTGACCGATCCGGTGAGCACCGGGCTGGCCAACAGCCTGGAGAAACCGGGGACCAATGTCACCGGAACCCACGATATGAACCCGGTGAAAGATCAGCTTGACCTGCTCCTGGAGATCTTCCCCGATGCAACCAGGATCGGGGTGATCTTCAATTCCAGCGAGGACAACTCCCTGGTCCAGGTGGAGATCCTCGAAGAGGAAGCCGCCCGGGCCGGGTTGACCGTGGTCAAGGCACCTGTTACCACAACCGGCGAGGTGAGCACCGCTGCCGAATCGCTTCTCGGCAAGGTCGATGTGATCTATGTCCCCACGGACAACACGGTCGTGGAGGCGATCGCCTCGGTGATCCAGGTATCGGAGGAGCACCTCGTTCCGGTGATCCCCGGCGAAGCCAGCTGTGTCCGGGCGGGAGCTCTGGCCACCATCGGGATCGACTACTCCGTGCTCGGCTACCAGACCGGCAAGATGGCCGCCAAGATCTTGCGCGGCGAGGCCGAGCCGGCGAACATGCCGATCGAGGGACAATCGAAATACAGCATCGCCGTAAATAAAGTTACTGCAGCCAAGTTCAAGATCACCCTGCCCCAGTCCTTGCTGGAGCGGGCTGACGAGATCATCGAATAGCGGAAGCAAGCCCCTCCCGGGGGGGTGAACAGCACCGCTAGAAGAATCAACATTGAGAAGATGATGGGGGAGGCGGAAGGTAGATGAATCTCATGCTTTTGTGGAGCACCCTGATCTTAGGTTTGCTTTACGGGCTTCTGGTACTTGGAGTATTCTTAACCTTCCGCATCCTCAATTATGCCGACCTTTCCGTTGACGGCAGCCTGCCCCTCGGGGCGGCGATCACCGCCACCCTGATCTTCAACGGGATGAACCCTTTCCTGGCCACCCTGCTGGCGATACCGCTGGGCGCGGCAGCCGGGCTGATCACCGGGGTGCTCCATACCCGGTTCTCGATCACCCCGCTGCTCTCGGGAATTCTGACCATGATCGGGCTCTACTCGATCAATCTGCGGATCATGGGCCGGCCCAATGTTACCCTGCTCAGGCACGATACCATTTTCGATATACTGTCATCCGCCACCGGGCTCTCCCTGCGCCTCAGCCAGACCTTCATCGCCATCGCCGTCATCGTTGTGACCGTGATCGGCCTGTACCTTTTTCTCAACACCGAGCTGGGCCAGGCGCTGCGCGGCACCGGGGACAACGAGGTGATGCTGCGCAGTCTGGGAGTCAATACCGACGGGATGAAGATCATGGGCCTGGCCATCTCCAATGCCCTGGTCGCTCTCTCCGGGGCGCTCATCGCCCAGTACCAGGGCTTTGCCGATATCAATATGGGGATCGGGATGATCATCATCGGACTGGCTTCGGTGATCATCGGTGAGGTCGCCCTTGGCGTCAAAACGATCCTCGGCCGCCTCTGTGCTGTTGTCGCCGGCTCGGTGCTCTACCGGCTGGCCATCGCTCTGGTCCTCAGGATCAGCTTTATCGAATATACCGATCTGAAACTTTTCACCGCTCTGCTGGTCACCATCGCCTTGATTTCACCCGAGATCAGCAAAAAATTCAGACCCGCTCCAGATCTGGCGCTGCTGGAAGAGAGAACCGGAGGGGCAGAAAGGGCCGGCAATTAAGATGCTGCAAATTAAAAACCTGTACAAAGTCTTCCATATTGGAGAGATCAATGAAAAAGTCGCCCTGCAAAAGGTCAATCTGCTTCTCAAACCCGGTGAATTTGTTACCGTCATCGGGGGTAACGGCGCCGGCAAGAGCACCCTGCTGAACTGTATCGCCGGAGTCCATCTACCCGAAAAAGGGACGATCCTGCTCGATGGAAAGGAGATCACCCGTTTACCCGATTACCAGCGGGCTGGAGCGATCTGCCGTATCTTCCAGGATCCCATGATCGGCACGGCCGCCTCGCTGACCGTTGAAGAGAATCTGGCCCTGGCCCTGCGCCGCGGCCAGCGGAGACGGTTGAGCCGGGCAATCACCCGCAGCGAACGGGAGCTCTTTCGCCAGAAACTGTCCGTGCTGGAGCTGGGGCTGGAGCAGCGGCTTTCCACACCGGTCCAGCTGCTCTCGGGAGGGCAGCGGCAAGCCCTGGCGCTGCTGATGGCCACCCTGGTGCGGCCAAAGTTGGCCCTGCTCGACGAGCATACCGCCTCGCTGGATCCGAAAACAGCACTGCGCGTGCTCCATCTGACCAGAACCCTCTTCGAAAACGAGCGGATCACCACCCTGATGATCACCCACAATATGGAGCAGGCCCTGGACCTGGGGCGGCGCCTGATCATGCTCCACGAGGGCTCGCTTATCCTCGATGTCAACGATCTGGAGCGGGACGGCCTCACCGTCCCCAAGCTGGTCGATCTCTTTCACGCCGCCAGCGGCGAGCAGCTCCACAACGACCGCCTGCTGCTGCATTAGAGCTCGGCACAAGGACATTCTCCCTCGATATAAGGAATTAAGGAATGCAATCATTGCTCGTGATTGATCAAGTAGTGGCGAGCGGCTAAATATTGATTGATTAACGCTGCGGCAGGGTGCCGGAAATGCCTGGTGACTCTTGGTAATTATCTGCTGGCTGTATGTAAGCTCCCCAAACTAA
>JAAZPS010000158.1 GCA_012797095.1 Bacillota bacterium
CCGGACCCGTTTTCTCACAATAGCCAAGTCCCGGACAATCCCCAAAGGTGGAAACAGATCACCCCTTCTGAAAGCGTATAATATTCTGTCATGGAAGTCAACTTGATCTCAAGTGTCAATTGGCATGACAATTGGTATGCTTTCTTTTTCTCAATTGGGGGTTATCTGAAGCTTAAAAATGTGGTTGTTCGTCCATTTTGGGCTTGCTACCCGATCGGGAAAGGGTAAGAGCGCCGGCATCGGCGATGGGGCCCGTTTCAATCTGTCGCAAAGCGGGGATCCCCGTTACAGGGACTCCCCGCTAAATTAATCTGTAAACTTTATATGATTGCTGTAAGCAGTGATCACATTTTTGGTGCGAGAACCTGCAGGGCCCCTGGAAGAACCTCCACCGTTGCCGGAAGCGACCCCAGCAGTTCGCCGTCGATCTGTACCGGTATATTTCCGTCTGCACTGATGGTGAACCTGCGGCCGGGGACGGTGTGAAAAGCGCTGTGGCTGAGATGGGTTTTCAAAAATGCCCGCACGGCCACCACCGCCGTCTCCAGGTAATTCATCCGCCGGACCAGAAGAAGGTTCAGCTCTCCATCGGTGATATCGGCGTGGGGAGCGACACAGAGCAGCCCGCCATAGTAACAACCGTTGGCGACCATGGCGACAAAGGTATTGCTCTCTTCAACCTGGTTGTGCTGATCAACGGTTGCCACTGTCTGAAAGTCCTTGAAAGTGGCCAGCTCCTTGAGGAAACCGGCAACGTAGGCACTGTACCCGGGCAGCTTCTGGTTTTCGTTTTTGACATATTCGGTCAGCACGGCATCGAAACCGAAACCGGCAATATTGAGAAAACGGATGCCGTTGAAGGTCGCCAGATCAACCCGCCGCGGCTCCCAGCCTGCCATCCCCAGCAGCGCCTTGCGGCAATTACGCGGTATTTTAAGCGAGCGGTAGAAACCGTTGCCCGTGCCGGCGGGAATGATTCCCAGGATATTCTTTTCAAGATCAAGACCGTTGGCCACTTCCAGCATGGTGCCATCCCCACCGACCCCGATGATCAGCTCGGCACCGCCAGCGCGGGCTTTCTCGGCGATCGCGGTAGCATCGCCCCGCCACCTCGTATAGTGAACCTGGTAAGCCTGTCCGCTATGACGCAACAGCGGTTCCAGCCGCCGCCAGATCCGCAGGGCCCCGCCGCCGCCGGCAGTGGGATTGACGATAAAGGCAGTTTTGAAAGGAATCAATATTCCGCCTCCCTTTCGTGAATGTAGCCGTCTCCGGGGAGACGGCTACACAGTTTCGCAGGACTAAGGCTTATTCTTCTTTCCCCTTTACGATCGCCGGCAGCAGATGGCGCAGCTCCATCGGCAGCGGGAAAGCGAGGATGGAACCCGGTTGGCTGACCACCTCGGGAATGGAGCGCAGCAGCCTGACATAAAAACCGCCCTCCTGGCTGTTCAGGATCTCGGCCGCTTCGGCAAGCTTCTTGGCTGCTTCCTTCTCCCCTTCGGCCTGGACAATGATCGCGCGGCGCTCTCTCTCCGCAGTCGCTTGACGGGAGATCGCCTTCTGCAGCAGCTCGGGGATACCGACATCCTTGATCTCAACAGCGGTGACCTTGATCCCCCACGGATCGGTGGCCTCGTCGAGGATCTTCTGGATGAGCTGGTTCAGCTTCTCTCTTTCCGAAAGCAGCTCGTCAAGCTCGGCCTGACCGGTCACGCTGCGCAGCGTGGTCTGGGCCAGCTGGGCGGTAGCAAAGCGGTAATCCTCGATATTGACAATGGCCTTGTTCGAGTCAACAATCCGGTAATAGACCACTGCGTTTACATTGGTCGTAACGTTGTCGCGGGTAATAACCTCCTGCGAGGGGACATCCATCGTTACCACACGCAGGGAGATCTTCACCGTCCGGTCGATAATAGGAATGATGATCACCAGACCGGGCCCTTTTTCGCCGATCAGGCGGCCCAGGCGGAATACAACAATTCTTTCGTATTCCCGGACTACCTTGATCGACGACATGAAAAACAACAGAACCAGAATTACAATCGGAGCAATAAAATGTTCCAACTTTACGCCTCCTTCAGATCATTTATCGGAACCGGTTTTGCCACCAAGCGGTCGAACCCAGAGGAAAAGGGTCTCCGCACGGATGATCTCCACCTCGGTTCCCTGTGGAATGGTGGAGCCGTCATCGCTTCGGGCCAGCCAGTGTTCTCCCCTGGCCTTGATCTGCCCTTCAGGATTTAGCTCCGAGACAACAACCCCTTTTGCCGGCGGCTGAAAGTAGCTGCCCCCGTCTTTCCAGCGCTTGCGGCTGTAGATGACGGCGTAGGAGATCGCAGCAACGAGCAGCACAACCGCCAGAACGATGCCCGCAGCGGCAAGGCGAAACGAATGGTACCAGTCGGTAGACATCAACGGTTCCAGAGGCAGCATCACCGCTCCCGCCATCATCGAAATGGCTCCGCCAATGCCGAGCACCCCGAAACCGGGAGTAAATATCTCTGCCAGCAGCAGGCCCGCACCCAACAGAAGCAGGATGAATCCGGTGGTGCTGGTATCAAACAGACCGATGCCGTACACTCCCATCACCAGCAAGATCCCCCCGATCACTTCGGGAACAAATGTTCCCGGATTGGAAAAACCGAAATAGAGCCCCAGCAGTCCCAGCATGAGCAGGAAGAAAGCTACCTGGGGATCGCTCAGCAGGTTTTGCATCTTTTCGCGGATATTCATCTCGGGATAGAGCAGCTCCGCCGCGGAGGGTTGAAGGGAATATTCCCGGCCTTCTTTTTCCACCACCGCCCCGTCAAGCTGTTCAAGCAGGGAAGGCAGATCTTTGGCCAGGTAATCGATCACACCGGCCTCAAGAGCATCCTCGGCGCTCAGGGTCAAATTTTCGGTGACGAACTTTTTGGCCAGCTCCGCCGGACGTCCCCTGTTGCTCGCCAGGTTACGCAGATGATCGGCGAGAAAGATGGTCGTCTTGTCATCAGCCGGGGTGGAGCCCTCGGCGGTAAGCTGAACCGGATGGGCAGCGCCGACCGTGGTTCCGGGCGCCATTGCCGCGATATCGGAGGAAAGAATGATAAACGAGCCCGCCGAGGCGGCGATGGCGCCGCTCGGCGTAACCAGCACCGCCACCGGTATGGAAGCGCTCATAATCGTTTTGGTAATGTCGATGGTCGAATCGACCAGCCCTCCGGGCGTATCCAGGGTCAGAACAAAAAGTTGAGCATTCCGCTCCACCGCTGTGCCGATCTGGCGGCGGATAAAACTGAGCTGCCCCGCTGTGATCGTTCCTTCCACCTTGATCACGACAACCGGATCCCCGGGGGCCGCAGCAGCGGCCGCAGGTGTAAAGAGACCCGCTGTCAGCAGAAGGGCGGCGGCAGTCAGGACCAGGAGTAGCTTCACGCTGTCACGAATATGCCTGTACACAAGATTCACCTCCAGTCGCAGCTGAAACGCTTCGGTACCATTATAATCTTAAAGAAAGGAAAGTGAAAGGCTACGTCCGGAGTTTGCAAAAACGAAAGCGGATTGCTCCGCTTTCGTTGTCCGCGCCGCTGCAATTAAAGACCGTAAACCCAATCATCAAGAACGAGCCGGTAGCGGCAGATCTCGCTCTCGTCAAAGAATAGAGCGATCTCGCGCCCGGCGCTCTCCGGGGAATCTGAACCGTGCACCAGGTTGTTACCGGTAAAAAGAGCAAGGTCACCCCGGATTGTGCCCGGTAAGGCCTCCCGGGGATCGGTATCGCCGATGAGGCGGCGGGTAATCGCAACCACATCGTCACCCTCCCAGACCATCGCCACTACCGGTCCGGAGGTGATAAAAGCGATCAGGCTGTCATAGAAAGGCTTGCCCTGGTGCTCGCCGTAGTGGCGCCCTGCCAGCTCGGGTGAAACCTGCATCATCTTCAGAGCCACAAGCTGGATTCCCTTTTTGGCCAACCGATCGATTACCTCCCCGACCAGCCCGCGCTGAACGCCGTCGGGCTTAACCATAACAAAGGTTTGCTGTCTGGTGCCGATCTGTAAAACCCCCTTTTTCTGCTGAATTTCTAGAATGTCGTCAACAGCTGCTCATCATCGATGATCGTGTTTACCGCATCGCGCTGCTCCCGGATATCCTTGGAAAGGGAGAACATGTAGCGGTGGGTCTCCTCATCGTAAAAACGCAGCTGCAATCCCCGTTCGGCGATGCGCCTGTTGATCAGCCCCGCCTCAACCGTTCCGGGATCGAAGTCGCGCGCCGCCACAATATAACCCCATTCAGTGTTGAATGAGGGAACAAAGGCGTGATATGAATAGACATACGGCAGCACCTGCCTGACGGTATTGAAAATGGCGCTGTGCGCTTCAAGAAAGACGCTGCCAAAATCGCCGGCCTGCAAGACGATAATCCCGTCGGGAGCGAGCCGCTCCTGGAGCAGGGCGTAGAATTGCCTGGTAAAGAGCTTCAGGGCGGGGCTATCCTCAAGGGGTTCGGGGATATCGATAACGATCACATCGAAACGCTCATCGTTCTCCTCAAGGTAGCGCCGGGCATCGCTGATCACCAGATCAAGGCGGGGATCATCAAAACTGCCCCGATGCCAATCCCCGAGATGTTCGCGGCAGAGCGCAACCACCTCGCGGTCGATATCGACCATCACTGTCCGCTCGACGGAAGGATGGCGGAAGATCTCGCGCAGGGTTGCCCCCTCACCTCCCCCGGCCACAAAGAGACGGCGGGGGCGCTCATGCAAAAGCATTGCCGGTTGAACCAGCGCTTCGTGATAGACGTACTCATCGAAAGCGGCAGACTGGATCTTGCCGTCCAGGATCAACAGCCGGCCGTAAAGAGCGTGATCGCATATCTCGACACGCTGAAACTGCGTTTTTGTATCGGCAATATATCTTTCCAGGCCAAACATATGCGCCGTGGAAGGTGTTGACTGCTCAATAAACCATCTGTAATCAGAAAGAGACAACCGGACAGCCCCCCGATCAGTAATTTACCACTGTTTTGTGCTCCAGGGAGACATCAAAGATGCCGCGCTTGATCTCCCTGGCAGTCGTATTTTGAGCCGAAAACTTCTGTTTCAGGTAGTCACACGACACCCATGGGTCAACAGTTTGACCACAGGTAAAGATATCCACAGCGGCGTAACCGAATTCGGGCCAGGTGTGAATGGCCAGATGCGATTCGGAGATCACTACCACGCCGCTGACTCCCTGGGGGCTGAACTGGTGGAAGATGGTTCCCTTGACTTCAGCTCCCGCTGCCAGAGCCGCTGCCACCATCTCTTGCTCGATCTGAACGGGGTCGTTCAGGCACTCCGGTGGGCAGCCGTAAAACTCTGCCAAAACATGACGGCCTAAAGCGCTCATCTCTGATACCTCCTTATATGTTTTTTGAAAGCGGTGCGTCGGCCTACATTTTAACAAACTTCATCAAAAAGTCAATGAACGAAAACGTTATCCAAGCTATATTCTAACACAAACGGACTTCATCGATCATGCACGCGATATTTTGCTGATCTATTAATGTAAAGATTCCATAATCAGCAGCTTCCTTGCGCATAGATCAACCGATAGTTTATTATATTAACAGTACCTCCACATCGGGGCTTAGCAGAAAGGAAGATAGGTTTAAATGAGCGATCTTGGTTTCTTGTTCGATCCAAAAGAAGTGGCGGTGATCGGCGCTTCGGCTTCACCACAAAAAATTGGCTATGCTATTGTCAGCAACCTTGTAAAAAGCGGGTACAAGGGTAAGATCTATCCGATCAACCCCAGGGTGAAAGAGATCCTGGGGCTGCCCTGCCATCCCTCCATCGGCGAGGTTGAGGGCCCGGTAGATCTGGCTGTGATCGCTGTCCCCGCAAAATACAGTATCGGGGTCCTGCAAGAATGCGGCGAGGCGGGCGTCAAGGGGGCCATTATCATTACCGCCGGGTTTAAAGAGACCGGCATCGAGGGGCTGAAGCTGGAGCAGGAACTTCAGGCGGTGGGCCAAAAATACGGGATGCGCCTGGTCGGGCCGAACTGCGTCGGCCTGATGGACACGCATACTCCTCTGAATGCTTCTTTTGCCGCCGGTTTTCCCGAAAAGGGAAATATCTCTTTCATTTCACAGAGCGGCGCCATGGTTATTGCCATTCTCGATTGGAGCTTTCAGGCCGGGCTCGGTTTTTCACGTTTTATCAGCCTGGGCAACAAATCAGATCTCGATGAGAGTGACTTTATTGAAAGCTGCGCAGCCGACCCCAATACCAGGGTGATCCTTGTTTACGCGGAAGATATCAGCGATGGCGAAAAATTTATCCGCGTCTGCACCACTGCGAGCAGGGTCAAACCGATCGTGATCCTGAAATCGGGGACAAGCGAGGCCGGAGCACAGGCCGCCAGTTCGCATACCGGCGCCCTGGCCGGAAGCAATCTGGCCTACGATACCGCCTTCCGGCAGAGCGGTGTTTTGCGGACCGATGATATGAGCGATCTTTTCAACCTGGGCCTGGCCTTCTCCACGCAGCCCCTTCCCCGGGGCAACCGTGTCGCTATCATCACCAACTCGGGCGGCCCGGCGATCATCGCCACCGATGCCATCGAGAAATCCGGTCTGGGGATGGCCCGTTTTGAAAAGGCAACGATCGATCAACTGCGTGAAAACCTTCCCGCAGAATCGAATATCTACAATCCCATCGATGTGCTCGGCGATGCCAGGGTGGACCGGTTCCTCTTTGCCCTGGAAAGATCCTTCGAGGATGAAAATGTTGACAGCGTCATCGTTATTTTCAGTCCTACCGCAGTCTCAGAGCCGGAGAAAATAGCCGATACCATTCTGGAGCAGAGAAAGAAATATCCCCACAAACCGGTATTTGCTGTCTATATGGGCGGCAAAACGCTGGCCAAGGGCAAAGCGATTCTGGTAAAGGGGAACGTGCCCACATTCACCTTTCCGGAATCGGCGGTGAAAGCCCTGGAGGGGATCTCCCGCTACGCCGACTTCAGGCAGGCCCGCGATGCGGCGCCGCAGCTCCCCCTGCCCCAGGTTGATCGCACCATCGTCAAGGCAACTTTTTATGATGTGATCAAAGACAGACGCGTTTTGCTGATGGGCCATGAGGCTTCCCAGGTACTGGACGCTTACGGGATTCCTGTAAACCGCAGCTACCTGGCCACATCAGTTGAAGAAGCCTGCCAGATCAGCCAGAAGATCGGTTTTCCGGTGGTGCTGAAGATCTCCTCGCCGCGTATTGCCCACAAGACCGATGTGGGCGGCGTCGAGATAGGCCTGCACAGCAGGCGCGAGGTGGAGAAAGCCTACAATAGAATTACCGAACGGGTCAACCGCTTCATGCCTGATGCCCCGATCTACGGGATCGAAGTGTCGAAGATGGTTGACGAGGGAATCGAGGTGATCATCGGGATGTCCCGCGATATCCAGTTTGGACCGATGATCGCCTTTGGCCTCGGCGGTATCTACGTGAATCTGCTGCAGGATGTCTCTTTTCGCCTGGCCTCCTCCCTGAACAACCGGAAGGCAATTGAGGAGATGATCGCCGAAACCAAGGCCTTCACCCTGCTGAAAGGATACCGCGGTCAGAAATCGGCAGACATAGATACGCTCATCGATGCGATCTACCGAACAGCGCGGCTGGTTCAGGATTTTGAGGAGATAACGGAGATGGATATCAATCCGCTCCGGGTCTATTCCCGGGGCGCTACCGGCGTGGATGTGAAGATTACGATCAGCAAACCCGACTGAAATAAACGGGAAAAGAACTGATGAGGTGAAACGATGAAAACGATCTATTTTTCCGGAAAAGCGGGCGATGGGAAAACCGCCGCCGCCCTCGGCATCGGCTTAAAACTGGCGGACGAAGGGCTGAAGATCTCCTACTTCAAACCCCTCGGCTTTCAAAAAGGGATTACCAAGAAAGAGGACGACGATGTTCTACTGATGCGCGAGGTCTTCAACCTGCCCTTCTCCAGCAAGGTGATCAGCCCGGTCACCTTGAATCCACATTATCTCTCCGGGCTGCAGCACAAGGAGCCGCAGAATCTTCTGGCCGAGCTGGATCGTTCCTTTGAGCGCCTCGGTGAAAACTGCGATGTCCTGCTTATCGACGGCAGTATCGCCCCCGAGATCGGTTTTAACCAGGGCCTCGATGATTTCAGCCTGGCGGAGCGCTGGAACGCCGCGGTGCTCTATGTACTCAAAGCGGAAAACGATTTCGATCTCGACCGGGGTCTGTTCTACTGGGAATTTTGGAACTGCCGAAAGATCGATCTCCTCGGAACGCTGCTGAACAATATCTCCCGCACCCAGCTGGACAAAACCAGAGGGGTTTACCAGCCCCTGCTGGAGAAAAAAGAGCTGCCCGTTCTGGGAATCATCCCCCGCCAGGCGGAGATCGCCGCACCGACAGTCGCAGAATTCAACAGCACCCTCAACGGTGAGATCCTCGCCGCACCCGATCAGATGAACCGCGTGGTCGAAGAGGTAGTCATCGGCACGATGACCATTGAATGCGCCCTGGGTTACCTGCGGCGGGCCCCGAACAAGGCTCTCATCACCGGCGGGGACCGCAGCGACCTGGCCCTGACCGCCCTTGAGACCAGCACCTCGGCGATCATCTTTACCGGTGGCCTGTACCCCAATGTGCGGGTGCTGGCGCGGGCCGAGGAGAAAGGGGTCCCCGTGATCCTGGTCCACGAAGATACCTTCACCACGGTTGAGAATCTGCACAATGTCTACCGGAGCATCCATCCGGACAATGCCACCGCCATAAAAATTGTCCGGAAGGTGATCGAGAAACATGTCGATTGCGGGCCTATCCTCGAATACGTGAATCGCTAGCCCGGGCCGTCCCCTGATATCGATGCAGCGCAGGTGTTGCCCCAGCGCTGCATCGATCGAGAAAAGATCGCCTCTTTGCGGAACCATAGGCCCAGGCCCGAGAATTAGTCTGACAATCGGATGACTAATTTAAAATATTCTGGTATACTTCAGATGGAGACTGTTGTAAATAAAAAGAGTCTCCCCTGACAAGTTTGATCAGCCGCAAGGTCAAATAAGAACCACGGAGGAGGGCTATTATGATTGGCGGTTACATGGGCAAGGTGCTGCAGATAGACCTGAACACGGGCAAAAGCAAGAGCTATTCCCTGCCCGAACG
>JAAZPS010000159.1 GCA_012797095.1 Bacillota bacterium
CCGTGGGGATGCAGAAATGTACCCGGGCGATATCTTTCGGCGAAGCGAGGCGCGGTTGGTACTCGCGGATCTGGGGCAGGTCGATGACCCCCTCCTCGAAGATCTGATCCCGCGTGTAGAGCAGCCTCTCCTCTCTCTCCGGATGCGTCGGCGAGATCGCCCAGTCAAAAGCGGGGAAAAAGAGCAGCCCCGTCGGTTTCATGCCATCACCCCTTTGAATTCTTCGATCAGGCCCGGGGCGATCTGCACCCTGACCTGAAAGATCTTGCCGACCCGGCTCCAGCCGCGGATCATATTGAACTGCTCGGCCAGATCGATACGCGCCTCCCGGGCGTAGCTGCCGGCGCCCTTCTCCCCGGCCAGGCGGGCCAGGTGCTCGAGCGCCATCTCCTCGGCATCGGCCAGCTGGAAGCCGGCAGCGTTCCCGATGACACCCTCGATCCCCTCCTGGTCGATGAGAAAACGCTTCTGCTGCGTATCGGCGTAAAGATGGACCATCAGGGTCGGCCGGGCCACGGCCGCACCGAGGGCGTTCGCCACCGGGGCCGCATCGTGCACGGTGTACGCAACCCCCATCCTCTCTGCCAGCAGCGGCACAACCATCGCCGCCGCAGCGCCGATCCCGATGAGCCGCTCCATTTGGAAGCGGCGCCGGTGCACGATCTCCCAGACCTTGTACGCCGGCTCATCCTCCCACTGGCGGAACATCTCCTCGATCAGCGCCTGCAGCCGCTCCACCACCTGCTCCACCACCGCTCCGGCGCACTGCTGCAGGGTCAACCCGGCTTCTGCGGCAACCCCGGAGAGGCTCCTCTCGCTCCGATCCGCAGTCCCGATCTCCATGCTCCCGAAGCAGTTGAAGGCATCGGTAACCGTCGCTGCCGGGCCCCCGAAGCAGGCTGCCGGGCCGGCCCTCGTCTCCGCGATCGCCACCTTTTCCGGCTCCCCGGTGACGGTGCTATCCCCGCCCAGGGCCAGCGAGCGCAGGGCCAGCGCCTGAATATGGGTGAAACGGCCGTCGATACAGGCCCCCCGGGAGGCCTGGAGGGGCTCCCCCACGATCAACAGAGCGATATCGGCGGTGGTCCCCCCGATATCGATGACCACCGCATTCTCCTTCCCCGGGCTGAGGGCCACCGCCCCCATGGTGCTGGCCGCCGGCCCCGAATAGGCCGTCTCCACCGGCCTCAAAGACGAAACCGCCAGCGGCATCGTCCCCCCGTCAGCCTTGAGGATCTCCACCGGAACCTGCAGCCTGCGTTGCCGCACCGCCTCACCGACAGCGGCGGCAAACTCATGCCACCTGGGCGCGGTCACGGCACTGTAGTAGGCCGTTGCCGCCCGGCGCGGAAAATTCAACCGGTCTGCCATGGCGCTTCCCAGAACGACCGCCGCCTCGGGATACTGCTGCCGGATCAGGCGGGCGATCTGCTGCTCCATGGAGCGGTTGCGGTGGGAGAATTTCGCTGCCACGGCGATCTGGCGGATCCCCTTCTCCCGGATCTCCTCCACCACTGCATGCAGCTGCCTTTCGGAGATCTTCTCGGTGATAGTGCCCCTGAAATCAATGTTGCCCTGGAGAAAGTAGGTCTCCGGGGCGATGCGGTAAAAATCGAACGGCAGACCCCGGCCGGGGACAAGCAGCAGCGCAGTCCGGGCGCCGTTCTGCGTCGCCAGCAGGTTTGTCACCAAAGTGGTGCTGATCACCAGGCGCCGCACCGCACCCGGATCCCGCCCCTCGAGAAGCTCATCCAGCACCCCCAGGATTGTCGCCGTCAGATCCCCTGTCCTGCTGGGATGTTTCACCCTGCCGTCGAGGTCTCCCTCCCGGATCAGAACCCCGTCGGTGGAGGTCCCGCCCACATCGATTCCCAGAAGCATTCCCGACCACCTTCCCCTCAGAATAATCCGCTTTATCTCTATTCTACCACATTTACCCGCCCTCCTTCCCCTGGCAGGACCTACGGCACCCCCCGCCCCCCACGGCTGCGATCAAAGGCGCCCGCCCCCCGTAGGAACGCAAAGATCCTTCATGAGTCAAGGGTGAGTCAAGGGGACGGTGACTTTGACTCACTGAAAGTCCAAGCTTTTGAGCCATATCCCTGCCCTTGGCTGACACCTGGCGGGGTTTTCAGTTTCCCTCAAGATGGCATATCTGTCGGTAACAGCCACTTTATTCCGCCGAGGTTTACACTTGCTCCCGTGGGAACGCGGAGATCCTTCGGGCTAACGCCCTCATGATGACAGGGAAGGGGCTAAGCGACCTCAGGAGGGCAGGGAAGTACTGCGCCCTCAGGATGACGGCAGGGGAGATATGCCTTCAGGAGAACAAACGTACCGCCATGTCATCCTGAGCAAAGCGAAGGACCTCGCTTAAATCGGTGGAGACGCGTGAGTCAAGGGGACGGTGACTTTGAGTCAAGGGGACGGTGACTTTGACTCACTGAAAGTCCAAGCTTTTAGGATCTCGTTTTTAACCAGTGGGAAGAAAGGGACAGCATCTGCAGG
>JAAZPS010000160.1 GCA_012797095.1 Bacillota bacterium
CTCCGCTGTTCGAACAAGGAATGCGCCTCCCGGTCCGCCGCCTCCTCGAAAAAAAAGGCCCCGCCGAAGGAGATATCGGAGGGCTGAGTCAACCGGCGGGGGGCAGGGTATGAATTGGGCTTATAGATTAAACTATTAGTTAGATTATTGAAAGAAGGTTAAATGAATTAAATGAATGCTTTACTTGCATAAGTAAAAATCTTATGCTAATATTAACTGAGGGTGCGACCTTTGGATAAACAGTTGGAACGTTTCTTTGGTTACATGGAGATCGAGCTAAACGCATCCCCACATACCTTGCAGGGGTACCGTCACGATATCATTCAGTTCCTGACGGTTGCCGGAAAGGTGGACGGACCGATTGAAGAGGCGGATCATCATATGCTCCGCTTCTATCTGGCCCGGCTCAAGGAAAACGGCTATACCCGCAGCACGGTAGCGCGAAAGTTGTCAGCGGTGCGTTCATTTTTGAATTTTTTACAGCGGGAAGGCGACCTGGAAAAAGGTAGCTGGAGCAATGTCTCCAGACCGCTGCAGGAAAAACGGTTGCCGCAGTTCTTTTATCATCATGAAGTGACGGCTTTGCTGGAGGCTCCCGATTGCGGCACTCCGCTCGGTTACCGGGATCGGACCATCTTCGAGCTGCTCTATGCCAGCGGCCTGCGGGTCGGCGAATTGACCGGATTGGAGATAAACTCCTGCGATCTGGAAGAGCGCCTGGTCCGGGTAACCGGAAAAGGAAGCAAAGAGCGGATCGTCCCTATGGGCAGGATCGCCGCCGGTTTTATGAGGGAATACCTGATCCGGATACGCCCGCAGCTGCTGTTCGCAGCCGGGGAGGGCGCCGCCGGGAACAGAAGACTTTTCCTCAACCATCGGGGGGGATCTTTGACCGACCGGGGGGTGCGCTATATTTTTGACAAATATGTCCGTAAGGTTTCTCATAAAGAGGGTCTGACCCCGCATTCGCTGCGCCATTCATTTGCGACACACTTGCTCGAGCGGGGGGCGGACTTGCGAGTGGTGCAGGAGCTGCTGGGACATGCCAGCATCTCGACCACGCAGATCTACACGCATGTGAGCAGGGGGCATCTCCGGGAGATCTACCGGCGGGCCCATCCGCGCGGTCTGGATCAGGGTAACTAGAAGAGGTGGATCGATGTTCAGGGGGACAACGATTATTGCGGTAAAAAAAGGGGAGAGGGTGGCCCTGGCCGGCGACGGGCAGGTTACCTCGGCCAACAATACGGTTCTGAAACACCGCGCCCGGAAGGTGCGGCGTCTTTACGAGGGCCAGATCATTGCCGGCTATGCCGGAACGGTGGCCGATGCTCTGACCCTTTGCGAGAAGTTAGAGGTGAATCTGGAAAGCTATCAGGGCAATCTGGCACGGGCGGCGGTGGAACTGGCCAAGGAATGGCGCACCGATCGGGTGCTCCGCCGCCTCGAGGCGATGCTGCTGGCGGCCAGCAAAGAGACGCTGCTCTTGATCTCCGGTACCGGTGAGGTGATCGAGCCCGATGATGCCATCGCCGCGGTCGGCTCGGGGGGGCCCTATGCTCTCGCTGCGGCCAAGGCCCTGGCCCGCAACAGCGAGCTGGAGCCCCGGGAGATTGTGCACCAGGCGCTGCTCATCGCCTCGGAAATATGCATCTACACAAATGAGCACATTATTGTAGAAGAGTTGTAGAGGGGTTGAACAGATGTTTGCGGATAATTTAACTCCCCGCCAGATCGTCAGCCAACTGGACCGCTTTATTATCGGTCAGGAAGAGGCGAAGCGATGCGTGGCGGTGGCCCTGCGCAACCGTTACCGGCGGAAACAGCTGGCCGGGGAGATGCAGGAGGAGATTGTCCCTAAAAATATACTGATGATCGGGCCGA
>JAAZPS010000161.1 GCA_012797095.1 Bacillota bacterium
GTATTTGGAAGCTAATATGTGATATCGTTAGCATTTTAGCTATCAGTACGCAATGTTGATTCACCAAGGGCCGTTGTTGTGTTTTACTTCTTTTCAATGCTACTGGAAAGTTGTTGTTGACCCTTTTTGGGTTTGAATCATAATTGTATCAAGGAAAAACCCGTCATTGATTTCAGATATTGAAAAATACTTACCTGCGCTATCTATATTGCTTAATTTACCCGTTACTTCTACATACGCACCATTGTACGTATTCGCTGCGTTTAAGGCATTTTCTCTCAAGGCCAATATTAAATCATCTGCGGTCAAGACAATGGGAGTTTTTTCTTCTTCAACCGGTTGCTCTTGGCTCCCAGCCTCTGGTGCGATAGCTGTTTGAGTACCGTTATCCTTATCGCTCCCAAGATTTGCGGCTATCACTATTACGACAATAGCCACTAAGGTAATAAACCACCATCTTTTATAAATTGGTTTTTTGTTTTTCGACCCACAACTCGGACACGTCTTTGCCGAAGCAGCAATTTCAGCATTACAAGTCTTGCAGTTAATCATTTTGCTCGCCATTGTAAAAGCCTCCTTTATTTGCTACGTGTGTACAAATATCATACATAACAAAATATTTCAAGGAGTGAGACAACTTTACCACGGCCCCGCCAGCCCTTTAGCCCGCGCGTCATCGATATGCTTATCCCAGGTGTGCGCTTTTTCCAGGCCCCCCTGATCAAGCAGCCGCTTAAACAGCTTCTTTGCGTCCTTGCTCATGAAATCATCGGGCTCTACCATTTTCGGCTTCCGGCGCTTACCTCCGAGCGCAGCAGTCTGGGCGCCTACAGTGTTAGCTGCATTAACTATTGCTGCCACGATAAAGTACCAGAGGTTGCGCTGCTCGCTTGGTCCAACCCATGCAGGGGGTGTGCACTTACGAAACGGTAAAGCGGATGGCTTCGGAAGAGATCTTTGAACGGCTGGCGATAAACGGAATCAAAAGAGCTTTACCTTGAAGCCATCGACGCAGCCGAAGACGAAGCGGAGCTCGCCATAGCAAAAGAAAGATTGCAAGATCTCGAAGGGAAAATGGGGTTGGAGTAGATCGGTCACAGCTGCTCCAGGGCAGCTCCCGTTTCGGCCAGCACCCCCGGATCGTTTTCCCTGCCCCGGTGCCGCTCCAGCAGGGCCCGCCCCTTGCGGCCGCCGATCCGGCCCACGGCCCAGGCGCTGTAACGGCGGACCAGCGGCTCTTTATCCGACAGCGAACGGCTCAGGTGGGGCAGCGCTGCTTCACCGGCGCTGTTGCCCAGAGCGATGGCAGCATTGCGCTGCAGGAATTTTTTCTCCCAGATATAGCCGTAGAGCAGGGGCTGAACCCGCGCCCGGTAATAATCTTCACCCATATTCAACAGCTTTTCCAGGGTGAAATGCGGAGCAATCTTTTTCAAATAGGGATCGGAAGGCAGCTTCTGCTTGAGCCTGCTTTGGTTGCGGGGGCAGACCTCCTGGCAGATATCGCAACCGTACACCCAGGAGCCCATCTTCTCCCTGATCTCCGGGGGGATATCCGGAGGGCAGCCGGGAACGTTCCCGGCGCAGTAGGTCTGAAAGGAAATGCAGCGCAGCGGATCGATCTTGAACGGCTCGTACAGTGCCCCGGTCGGGCATGCCTCGATGCAACGGTTGCAGTCTTCGGGACAGCGGGAGCCGACTTCATTGAAAACACCGCCGAGCTCGGCGTCAACGGCCATCACCACCGGAGCGACAAAGCTGCCGCGCCCCGGGAAATGGACAAAGGTATTCCGTCCGAATGTACCCAGGCCGGCCCGCACCGCCGCCTGCCGGTCCGGCAGGGTCTGCCTCAGCTCCACGGTCATCCCTTTCTGCTCAAGAAATGACCTGAACAACCTGAGGCGGCTGCCGAAGATCCGCGTTCTTCCGGGATAGAGCCGGGCCAGGTACACCCTGCCCACCTTACCCAGCAAAGCGGCAGGAAAGGAAAGCTTGTGGTAATCATAGAGCAAAACGATCAGGGTGCGGGCAGCGGGCATCACCACCCGGGGATCGGCAGCCCGGTTCAGCTGAAGGACCTGCTCGGTCCAACGGTAGCCTTCTTCTCTTTCCCGCAGCGCCTGCGTCAGCCCGGTAAAGGGATCGACAGCGGCAAAACCAACTCCATCGAAGCCCAGATCAAGGGCATATTCTTCTATCTCCCCCTTCAGGGACACTGCCATCACCCGCGCTTTCAAATTATTTACCCCTGTTTGTAAGAAACTGCCATGCTACTGAGCAGACCCGCAAAAGGCGGCTGCCCCTTCGTTGTTTTATTTTTGCAAACAGGCCTGGAGAGAAGCCCGGCGTACAGATTTCCCGCAGGACCGTCGGAAGAATCATCAGACAACTCCCTGTTCTAATTCTGGAGATAATTTGGATTACCTTTTTCATGCGCCTGATAGTTCTTGCTTAAAGGGTAGAACAAACACCTTTATTTCTTGGGCAGCAAATAAAACCCGGCAGCCCTGATCCGGCAGGATAGATGAATGGATCTGAGCGGAATTCTTGTTCTGACATGCAATTCAATTACTCAAGCCTGACCCCACAAGTAAATTATTCAAGCCTGACCCCAGTAAGTAGACCGGTTATCTTGACAGGCTCAGCCTGTTGAGGCAAGATCAGATCGATGAAAAGATCAGGAATCGCTGCGCTGACAATTGTATTGCTGCTTCTCTTTGTGATCTCGTGCTCCCCGCCGCCCGGACCGGTCAGCGGAGGGCCTGAAGAGCCCACACTGACCCCGGAACCACCGCCGCCGTCCGCTTTCGACCTGATCGCAGTGGGTGATGTCATGCTCGACCAGCTCACCTCGGAGAGGCTGCGGTACTACGATCCCGAATACCCCTTTGCCAAAATCGCCCCTCTGTTAAAGGAAGGCGCGCTTGTCTTTGCCAATCTGGAAGGGCCCATCTCGGATCGGGGCAAAGCCGAGCAAAAGCTGTTCGCCTTTTGTGCCGCTCCCTTTGCCGTCGATGCCCTGACCGCTGCGGGCATAAATCTGGTCTCCCTGGCAAACAATCATATCCGCGATTACGGAGTCGACGCTCTGGAGGATACCCTCCGGCTGCTCGAGGAGCACGGCATCGCCTACGCCGGCGCCGGCCGGGACGAAGAGCAGGCCCGCAAGGGGGCGCTCCTGGAGATCAACGGGGTCAAGACAGCGGTGCTGGCCTACTCCGGGATCTTCAAGCACGGTTATCCGGCCTGGCGGGCGGGTCCGGAGAAAGCGGGAACGATATTCTACCCGGAAAAAGAGCAATTCATCGCCGATATCGAGAGCGCCCGGCAGCGGGCCGACGTGGTGATCGTTTCGCTGCACTGGGGCGATGAATACACCTACCAGGTCAACCGGGAGCAGCGGGAGACAGGCAGGCTGGCTATCGAGAGCGGAGCGGATCTGGTACTGGGACACCACAGCCATACCCCCCAGGGCATCGAGATCTACCAGGGCAAACCGATCGTCTACAGCCTCGGCAATTTCCTGTTCTACCCCTTTGCAGAGAGCTATTGCAATGAGAGTTTTGTTCTGCAGGCCCGGATCGGCAAAGGCGGGGTTGAGGGGATGCGCCTGCTGCCGGTGCTCCTCGGCGAGAGCCAGCCGTACCCGGCAGCGGGGGCGGAAGGGGAACGAATGCGCTCCCTGATCACCGGAATGCTCGATCAATTCAAGACCGCATGGGCGCTCGATGGTGATCACATTGTCGTCGAGTGGTGATGGCGGGCCCGCCGCGGCATCCTGGACGGGGGCTGTTCAATTACTCAAGCCTGACCCCAGCAAGTGAATTATTCAGGCCTGACCCCAGCAAGTGAATTA
>JAAZPS010000162.1 GCA_012797095.1 Bacillota bacterium
TCTGAAAGAGATCTGGAACGTCCGCAGCGCTTGAAGATGCTGCTGGAAGAATACAAGGAATCGGTATGAAGATCGAAAAAACAATTCTGGTGAGGTGAAAAAATATGTTCATGTTCAGTCGATTTACTGAACGGGCTCAACAGGTGCTGGTACTGGCCCAGGAGGAGGCGAAAAGGTTAAGCCATAATTTCATCGGGACAGAGCACCTCCTTCTGGGGCTGGTCAGGGAGGGTTCCGGCATTGCCGCCCGGGCCCTGCAGAATATGAATGTTGATCTGAACCGGGTGCGCTCCGAAGTGGAACGGATCGCTCCAAAAAGCGACAAGCTTCTACACAAAGGGGTCACCTATACCCCCCGGGCAAAACGGGTGGTGGAGCTCTCCATCGAGGAGAGCCAGAACCTGGGGCATAACTATGTCGGGACCGAGCATATCCTTCTAGGGCTGCTCCGCGAGGGCGAGGGGATCGCTGCCCAGGTTTTGGCCAACCTGGGGATTGACCTGAAGCGGGCCCGCAAGGAGGTTATCGGTCTGCTGGGGGGCACCGCCGGGGAGGATCATCCAGGCGGTGAAGAAAAAAGCGGTCCGCAGACCCCGACCGTGGATACCTTCGGGCGGGATCTGACCAGGCTGGCCCGGGAGGGGAAACTCGATCCGGTCATCGGCCGGGATAAGGAGATCGAGCGGGTTATCCAGGTGCTCAGCCGCCGCACCAAGAATAACCCCTGCCTTATCGGTGAGCCCGGGGTGGGGAAGACCGCCATCGCCGAGGGGCTGGCCCAGCGGATCACGGAGAGCAATGTTCCGGATATTCTCCGCGGCAAAAGATTGGTTACCATCGAGCTGGCAGCGGTGGTTGCGGGAACAAAATACCGCGGTGAGTTCGAGGAAAGGCTGCGCAAGTTGATGATGGAGCTGCGCCAGGCCGGCAACGTGATGGTCTTTATCGATGAACTCCATACGATCATCGGGGCGGGAGCGGCCGAGGGTGCCATCGATGCCTCCAACATTCTCAAGCCGGCGTTGGCTCGCGGTGAGATGCAGTGTATCGGCGCGACCACGCTCGATGAGTACCGCAAGCATATCGAAAAAGATCCGGCGCTGGAGCGGCGCTTCCAACCGATCGTTGTCGGCGAACCGGATAAGGAGGAGAGTCTGGCGATCCTGAAGGGGCTGCGCGACCGCTACGAGGCCCATCACAAGGTCAAGATCACCGATGAAGCTCTTGAAGCGGCGGTGAAACTATCGGACCGCTATATTTCGGACCGTTTTCTCCCCGACAAGGCCATCGATCTTATCGATGAAGCTGCCTCGCGGGTCCGCATCCGCAGTTATACCGCCCCCCCCGATCTGAAGCAGATCGAGGAGAAGCTGGCCACGGTGCGGACCGAAAAGGAGGCGGCGGTGCGCAACCAGGAATTCGAGGAAGCAGCCGCTCTGCGGGATCAGGAGCGGAAGATCAAAGAGGAGCTGGCCGAACTGAAGAAGGAGTGGGAGCAGCAGATCGGCACCGCCGATCTTTCCCTGGTGACCGATGAGGATGTCGCCTATATTGTCTCCAGCTGGACCGGGGTGCCGGTGAAAAAACTGGCCGAGGAGGAATCGGCCCGGCTGCTGAACCTGGAGGAGATTCTTCACCAGCGCGTGATCGGTCAGGACGAGGCGGTTGAATCGGTCTCGCGGGCCATCCGGCGAGCGCGGGCCGGGCTGAAGGATCCCCGGCGTCCGGTAGGTTCATTCATCTTTCTCGGTCCGACCGGGGTCGGCAAGACCGAGCTGGCCCGGGCTCTGGCCGAGGCCATGTTCGGGGACGAGCGGGCCATGATCAGGCTGGATATGTCCGAATATATGGAGAAGCACACTGCTGCCCGCCTCATCGGGGCCCCTCCGGGCTACGTCGGTTACGATGAGGGCGGTCAGCTTACCGAGCAGGTCCGCCGTAAACCCTACTCGGTGGTGCTTTTCGACGAGATCGAAAAAGCACATCCCGATGTGTTCAATGTGCTGTTACAGATTCTCGAGGACGGCCGGCTGACCGATGGAAAAGGACGCACTGTTGATTTCCGCAATGCCGTTGTGATCATGACCTCCAACGTTGGGGCGACCTTCCTGCACCGGACATCGCTCGGTTTCGGGGCGGCCGATGAGGAGAGCACTCACGAGAGGATGAAGGAGCGGATCCTTTCCGATCTGAAGCGGACCTTCCGCCCGGAATTCCTGAACAGGGTTGACGATATCATTGTTTTCCATGCGCTCAACGAGGAGCATATTGCCCGGATTGTCGAGATCATGCTCGATGAATTCAACAATCGGTTGGCGGAATATGATCTCCGGGTGGAGGTTTCCGGGGAGGCCAGGGCTGCCCTGGTGAAAGAGGGCTTTGATCCGGCCTTCGGGGCGAGGCCGCTGCGCCGGGTGATCCAGAAGCGGCTGGAGGATAATATCTCCGAGGAGATGCTTCAGGGCAAGATCACCCCGGGGGATATTATCACCGTAAGCATGGAAGAGAGCCGCTACCGGTTTCAGACCGCAGCAGCCGGAAAGTAATATTCCCTGAAGTGAAGGGTTCATTTGGTCGGTGAGCTCCGGCAACAGGTGCCGGGGTTCACCGGATTTTCCCCGCCGAGGGAATTTTGATCCGGGATCTGTTGAGCCCCTTTCCGGGGCGCGGTTCGATCGACTAAAAAGATGAAATAAGGGTCCCTTTGAAGCGCTTTCGGTTTAAATTTTGTGAAATTACAAACTTTTTCGCAGGTAAAGGAGTTTATCCGTGCTTTGTCGAATACGATAGCGAGTATCCCCGGTTGTTAATGACAAATTTGTCTTGATCTAAGGAGGATTGGTTTGAAAATTGCTATTTCCGGCAAAGGGGGGGCCGGAAAATCAACTGTTGCTGCCAATCTACTCTACTGTCTGAAGAAAAACGAAGTCCCCACCTTTGCTGTTGACGCCGATCCTGATGCCAATCTGGGCCTGGTTTTAGGGCTCAACCCGGAAGAACTAGCCGCGCTGCCGCCGTTGTGCGATCTGCAGGAAGAGATCATCAAACTCAATGCCGGCGGGGGGGCCTTTGTCGATCTCAATCCTTCCGTTGACGACATTCTGGAGAAATATGTACTTCGCCTGGGGAGTATCAGTTTTCTCAAAATGGGCGGGATCAAGCAAGGCGGTTCAGCCTGCTATTGCAAGGAAAGCTCCTTTCTCAATGCTGTTTTAACCAACGTTCTGCTGGATCGTCCGGAGGCGGTTGTCCTCGATATGAGCGCCGGAATTGAACACCTTACCCGGGGCACCGCTCGCGGCATCGAGATGATGCTGGTTGTGGTTGAGCCGACCCGGGCTGCCGTCACCACCGCGCTGGCGGTGGATCGTTTGGCCTCCGATCTGAAGCTGCCCCGAGTCGTTTTCATCGGGAACAAGATCCGCTCGGATGCCGACCGCAACTACCTCCACGGCTCCCTACCGGAAGAACGCATCCTGGCGATGCTGCCCTTTTCGGAAGAGGTACTGGAAAGGGCGCGGCGGAGCGATCTACTGGAACTGGATCAAGAACACCTATTACCTGGAGTGGAAAGAATCTACGAGCTGATCCGTGGAGGTGATTATTAAGGTCCTGATCTAACATGGCATTTTTTTTGAGCCCAATAGCTTGAATATTTTAAAGGAGGTCAGAAAAAAGACATGTCCAAAGAGAAAAAAAAGGTTGACAACAAGAGGACGGTGGATCCGGCAGCCTTAGAGATGTTGGAACGGAACGACGGCCAGATCGAGACTGCATACGATCGCTATGTCCAGATGCAGCCTCAATGTAATTTTGGCCGTACCGGGATCTGCTGCCGTATCTGCCTGCAGGGTCCCTGCCGTATCACCAGAAAAGCGTCCAAGGGTATTTGCGGCGCCCATGGCTACACTATCGTTGCCCGCAACCTGATCCGCGCGATCAACGGCGGTGCCGGCGCTCACGCCGACCACGGCCGGCATCTTATCTATACCGTAACCGAGATGCTCGAGGGAAACGCGCCGGATTACAGTATTGAGGATCCGGAGAAGCTGCGCCGCGTAGCCCGGATGCTCGATCTCTCGGTGGAAGGAAAAGAGGATCGTGACCTGCTGAAAGAGGTGCTCGATATAGCGGTCAGCGATTTCACCAAACTCTCCGATGAACCGTGCCGCTGGCTTAAAGCCACGGTGACCGAGGGGCGGATGAAAAAATTTTCCGACTGCAATATCCAGCCGCGCAGCGTCCATACCGCTATCTCTGAAACGATGGGTCAGACCCATATGGGAGTTGACTCCGACCCGGTTAACCTGGTTTTCCAGGGGTTGAAGACCTCCCTGGCTGACTTTGTCGGGGAACATATTGCTACCGATTTTTCGGATATTCTTTTCGGCACCCCGAAACCGGTTACCTCGGAGGCCAACTTCGGGGTGATCGATCCCGAGATGGTCAATATCGCCCTGCACGGGCACAACCCTCTTTTGAGCGAGATGATCGTCCGGGCGGCCCGCGAGATGAAAGCGGAAGCCGAGGCGGTCGGGGCGAAGGGGGTCAAGTGCATGGGGATCTGCTGCACCGGTAATGAGGTGCTCATGCGCCAGGGAGTGCCCATGCTGACCAACTTCCTCTCCCAGGAGCTGCCGATCATGACCGGAGCGATCGATGCCATGGTCGTCGATGTGCAGTGCATCATGCCCGGGATCAGGGCCGTTGCCGAGTGCTTCCATACTCGCATTATCACCACGATGTCCCATTCGAAGATCGCCGGGGCGCACCATGTCGAATTTACCGAGGACCGGGCGGTGGAGAAAGCACGCGAGATCATCCACCTGGCCATCGAGGCCTACAAGGAAAGGCTGCCCGATCGTATCGATATTCCCCAGTTGACCAACAAGGTTACCGCCGGCTTCAGCGTCGAGGCGATCCTCGATATCTTTGCCGCGGTCAATCCGGACAATCCGATCAAGGTGCTCACCGATGCGATCGACTCGGGACAGCTGAGCGGTGTAGTGCTCCTGTGCGGCTGCAATAACCTGCGCGTGCTGCACGATCACAGCTGTGTAACGGTGATCAAGGGCCTTGCGGCAAACAACGTGCTCATGGTGGCCACCGGCTGCATGGCCGGGACGGCGGCCAAGCTCAATCTGATGAATGCAGCTGCGGTGGAAGAGCATGCCGGCGAGGGGCTGAAAGCATTCCTGAATATGCTCAACGAGGCCAATGCCGATAAGCTTAACGAGAAGCTGCCGCTGGTCTGGCATATGGGATCCTGTGTGGATAATTCACGAGCCTACGACCTGAACACGCTCATGGCCAATCAGTGGGGCGTTGATACGCCGAAAGTGCCCTACGTGGCCTCGGCTCCCGAAGCGATGAGCGAGAAGGCCGTTGCCATCGGCAGCTGGTGCGTCACCCTGGGGATGCCCACCCATGTGGGAGTTACCCCGGAGATCACCGGCAGCGCCCTGGTCGACGGTGTGGCCAGACAGATTGCTCACGACGTCTACGGCGGCTATTTTATCTGGGAAGAAGACGCCGACAAGTCCGTTGATGTGATCATGGCTGCTTTGAATGAACGCACCTGGAAGATGCGGGTGCATCGCGACGCCCAGGAGAGATACGAAACCGAAACGATCTCCGCCGGGTGGTAAGCCTATCTTGCGTAAAAAGGAGGAATGACGAAAAATGACAGGAGAATCCAGCACCCTTGATGGTGTTTTAGCTCGAGAGTGGAAAGAATCATTCGAAGAGATCTTTGATGGCGCGGTTGACGAAGAGAATCCACCGGTTAAGCTTTTTGAAAAAGCTTATGATGGCGCCGTTATTGCGACCAGCTATGCTGAAATTCTGCTCAATCAGGCTATCCGCCGCTACGGCCCTGACAAGCCGGTGGCCTACCCCGATACCGGTTACTATCTGCCGGTGATCCGGGCCTTGAGCGGCGAAGCGGTGACGAAATTGGGTGAGCTGCCTCCGATCCTGAACCGGATGCGCAACCAGGTCCGGGAGGAGCTAACTTTTTATAACGCTCGCCTCTGCGGTGAAGCGACCGCTTATGCCGCTGAAATCATCGAAGCACTGCGCTATCTGGACGGCGCCAGACCCCATGTTGAACCCTGGACCGGTTTTCTGGGTGACCCGGTGGTCCGCCGGTACGGTATCCTTCTGGTCGACTGGACCATCCCCGGCCAGGCGGTGATCGTGGGTAAAGCCAAGTCCTCCGAGGCCCTGGGCAAATTGATCGTCCAGCTTCAGGGAATGGGCTTCATGATCTTCCTGGCTTACGAGGTGGTCGAGCAGGCCATCGAAGCCGGGATGAAACTCGGGATCGACTTTATCGCTTTTCCCACCGGTAACTTTACCCAGGTGATTCATGCCGTCAACTACGCCCTGCGGGCCGGGATGGCTTTCGGCGGGATCCCCCCCGGAGAGCGGGAGAATACACGCGATTACCAGCGCCGCCGCGTTCGGGCTTTTGTGCTGCAGCTGGGCGAGTCGGACGAGGTTCAGGTGGCTGCACAATTTGCGGCGATCTTCCTCGGTTTCCCGGTAATCCTCGATCATGAGTTGCCGGAAGACGAGCAGATCAAGAACTGGTATGTTTCCAATCCCAACTACGATGACCTGGTTCAGGTGGCCATGGAGATCCGCGGGATCAAGCTGAAGATCGTCGATATCCCCGTTCCGGTCACGGTCGGTCCGGCCTTCGAGGGCGAGGTGATCCGCCGGGGTGATATGCGGATCGAGTTTGGCGGCGGACGCACCTCCTGCTTCGAGCTGGTCAATATGGTCGGTGAGGATGAGATCGAGGACGGCAAGATCGAGGTGATCGGCCCCGAGGTTGACGATGTTGAAGAAGGCGGCTCCCTACCGCTGGGGATCGTCACCAAGGTTTTCGGACGGAAGATGCAGAGTGACTTTGAGGGGGTTCTGGAACGGCGGTTCCACGATATCATCAACTACGCCGAGGGGATCTGGCATATGGCCCAGCGCGATACCGTCTGGATGCGTATCGGCAAGGGCGCTGCAGAGAAGGGCTTCAAGATTCATCACTTCGGTGAGCTTCTTGTGGCCAAATTGAAGGATGAATTCCCCTCTATCGTCGACCGGGTTCAGGTGACCCTCTATACCGACGAAAAGCAGGTTGAAGAGCAGCTGGCCCGGGCGCGCGAATTCTATGCCGCCCGCGACGAGCGGCTCAAGGGGCTTACCGACGAGGCTGTCGATGTCTTCTATTCCTGCCTCCTCTGCCAGTCCTTTGCCCCGAACCACTGCTGTGTGGTTACTCCGGAGAGGCTGGGGCTCTGCGGTGCGGTCAGCTGGCTCGATTCCAAGGCCACCTACGAGATCGATCCCACCGGTCCCTGCCGCCCCATTGAAAAGGTAGGGCTGCTCGACGAACATAACGGTATCTGGGAGTCGATCAACGAATATGTTTACCTGAATACCAACCGTACAATCGAGGAGTGCTCTATCTACAGCTTTATCGACCGCCCGATGACCTCGTGCGGTTGTTTCGAGTGCATCATGGCGATCATGCCCGAGGCCAACGGGGTGATGATCACCACCCGCGAGCACGGCGGCGAAACTCCCTGCGGAATGACCTTCTCCACCCTTGCCGGCACCGTCGGCGGGGGGATCCAGACACCCGGGTTCATGGGGCATGGTCGCACCTATGTGCTCAGCCGTAAATTTATCCGGGCCGATGGAGGTCTGGGCCGCCTGGTCTGGGCCCCCAAGGAGCTGAAGGAATTCCTCGGGGACGAGCTGCGGAGACGCGCCGAGGAAGAAGGATTGGGTGCTGATTTCGTCGACAAGATTGCCGATGAAACCGTCGGGACCACCGCTGAAGAGATCCTTCCCTTCCTGGAAGAGAAGGGCCATCCCGCCCTGACGATGGATCCGCTGATGTAGGATGTTTGGAAGAAAAGCTCCGGTGGAGGCGACGATGAAACCGGAGCTTCACCTTCTAAGATATCCCTCTAGAAAGGAGACGAGAGAATGGGTTTAACCGGATTGGAGATCTTTAAACATTTACCGAAAACCAATTGTAAGGAGTGTGGTTTCCCGACCTGTCTGGCATTTGCCATGGCTCTGGCCAGCGGCAAGACCTCGCTGGATCTGTGCCCCTATGTCACCGAGGAAGGTAAAGCTGCACTGGAGTCCGCTTCGGCGCCGCCGATCAAGAAGGTCAAGGTCGGGACAGGGGAGCACCTGCTCGAGATCGGTGATGAGACCGAGCTGTTCCGGCATGACAAGCGTTTTTTCCATCCCACTGGGGTGGCGGTGCTGATCAGCGATACCGGAGATGCTGCTGCGGAGGCGGCGGCATTTGACGAACTCGAGTTCGATCGGGTCGGCCTGCACTACGTTACCGATGTGGTGGCGGTCAAGTGCGATTCGGGTGACGGGGCCAAGTTCAAGGCGGCGGTGGAAGCGGTCGCCGGAAAAACAGAGAAGGCGATGATCCTGCTCTGCGAGGATCCCGCGCTGATGGAGGGAGCGGCCGCCGCTGTCGCCTCCCGCAAGCCGCTGCTTTATGCGGCCACGGCAGATAACTACGAGAAGATGGTGGAGATAGCCAAGGCCAATGAGTGCCCTCTGGCTGTTCGCGGGGAAAATCTGGAGAAGACCGCGGAGCTGGTGGAGAAGATCGTTGCCCTCGATTACAAGGAGCTGGTTCTTGATAGCGGGGCCCGCGATACGAGCAAGGTGCTGGCCGATCTGGTTCAGTTCCGCCGCGGGGCGATCAAGAAATTCCGTCCCTTCGGTTACCCCACGATCGCCTTTACAACCAAGGAAGATCCCCTGGAAGAGATCGTTCAGGCCGGGGTTTACCTGACCAAGTATGCTTCGATCATTGTCCTGAAAACAGCGAAAAAGGAACACCTGCTGCCGCTTCTTTCCTGGCGCCAGAACCTCTACACCGATCCGCAGAAGCCGATTGCGGTGGAGCCGGGTCTCTACGAGGTCGGCGAAGTGAGTGCGGATTCTCCGGTTTACTGCACCACCAACTTCTCCCTGACCTATTTTATTGTTGAGGGTGAAGTGGAAAACTCTCGCGTTCCCAGCTATATTCTCTCCGTGGATACCGGAGGGATCTCGGTGCTGACGGCGTATGCGGACAACAAATTCAGCGGTGAAATTATCGCCAAAGCGATGAAAGAAGCCGGTCTGGAAGAGAAGGTCAATCATAAGAAAATTGTTATTCCCGGACATGTTGCCGTTTTACAGGGAGCGTTGGAGGAAGAATCCGGGGGCTGGAAAGTGATGGTCGGGCCGCGGGAAGCCGCCGGTATCGCGAAATTTGCGAAAGAAAATTTCGCCTAAAGAAACAATTGACTCCTGAATTCGATAGAGAGGAGCGTTAAGATGGCTTTAGAGATTCAAAAGGAAAGGTACAGAAGCAAAGTAGGCCAGGTTGTTCTGGGAGCAACAAAGGAAGAGGGCGGCACTCGCAGCCACACGGTAACCGTCGGTGGGGAATCAGCCCTGCCCTTCCTTCATTTTGAAGGGGAGATGCCGCATCGTCCGGTCATCGCCCTGGAGATCTCCGACATGAATCCCGGTTGGAATCCCTGTTTTGATGAATGTTACGGTGATGTTTTCGAAGATACGGCGGCCTGGGCGAAAAAATGCGTCGACGAGTACGGCGCTGACCTGGTGCAGATCCGCCTGCAGAGCGCCGATCCTGATCTGCAGGATCGCTCTCCGGAGGAATGTGCCGCCACTGTCAAGAAGGTGCTGGAAGCGGTCGGGGTACCGTTGATCGTGATCGGTTGCGGTAAGGCGGAGAAAGATAACCTGCTCTACCCGGTGGTGGCCGAAGCGGCCGCCGGCGAGAACCTGCTGTTGGGTGTTGCCGAGGTGGAGAACTACAAGGCGATCACCAGTGCCTGCATGGCCAACCTGCACAATGTGATCGCACTTTCGCCCATCGATATCAATATCTGCAAGCAGCTGAATATCCTGATCGCCGAGATGAGCATGGTCATGAACGGCCGGATCATCATCGACCCCTGCATGTCTGCTTTGGGTTACGGCATCGAGTACACCTACTCGATCATGGAGCGGGCCCGTCTGGGTGCCCTCCAGGGGGATCGGATGCTCTCCATGCCGATGATCGGCAATATCGGTCATGAGGTCTGGCGGGCCAAGGAAGCGAATACACCGGTGGAAGATAACCCCGGCTGGGGTGAGCGGGCCGAAAGGGCCATCCTCTGGGAAGCGACCACGGCGATGGCTTTCATGCAAGCGGGTCTCGATATCCTGGTGCTGCGTCATCCCCGTGCGGCGGCGCTGGCCAGAAAAAATATTGACGATCTGATGCAGGATAACAGCTATTAAGTGTTTAATTAAAGATGATAGGAGGCTGGTGCGATGATTATCATCGGCGAGCGTATAAACGGCATGTTTCAGGATATTGCCAAGGCTATCCGGGAGCGGGACGGCTCGGTTATCCAGAGCTGGGCGAAAAAGCAAGAACAGAATGGGGCCCGCTACCTTGATATCAACGTCGGTCCCGGTTCCGCCGAGCCGATTGAAGCGATGAAATGGATGGTCGAGGAGACTCAGAAAGCCAGCGATCTGCCTCTTTGCCTCGATTCGACCAATTATGACGCCATCGAGGCGGGGCTGAAGATCTGCAAACGTCCGGCGATGATCAACTCCGTCCCCGCGGAAGCGGCCAAGATGGAACGGGTTTTCACCATGGCTGCCGAGTACGGATCCGAGGTGATCTGCCTGGCGATGAGCGCGGAAGGTATCCCCAAGGATTCCGAAAGCCGGATCGCTCTGGCCATGGAACTGGTGGCTACCGGGGATGGTTACGGGGTCCCCATCGAGAATCTCTATATCGATCCCCTGGTTCTTCCCTGCAATGTTGCCCAGGATCACGGTCCCGAGGTGCTGGAAACACTGCGCCAGGTCAAGCTGATCTCCGATCCTCCTCCGAAGACAGTGGTCGGCTTGAGCAATGCTTCCCAGGGAACCAGGGATCGGGAACTGGTTAACCGCATCTTTGCGGTCATGGCCATGGCCAACGGGCTTGATGCTGCGATTGCCGATGCCAATGATGACGAGCTGATGGCTGCGGTAGCCACAGCGCGGATCCTGTTGAATATTGACATCTACTGTGATTCTTACGTCGATGTCTTCAAACAGGCCTAAGAAGCGCGCCCGGCTGAAAGAAGTCGCCCCGGGCGGCTTCTTTCAGCCTGTTTGTAGCAGTACCTCCACAACCAGATGAACTGCAAAAGCAGCAAATGAAGGGAAGGTGAGCCATAATATGATTACCGCAGAAAGAAAACCTCTGGACGAGATCTTCAAGATGCTGGAGCCTTACCGGAAGATCGCTGTTCTGGGGTGCGGCACCTGTGTCACCGTATGTATGGCCGGCGGACAGAAAGAGGCGGAGGAACTGGCCGTCGCCATCTCGATCCACCGTAAAAAAGAGAAGAAAGAGGTTAGTGTCGAAGCTTTCACCATCGAGCGGCAGTGTGAATTCGAGATGATCGACCAGGTAGCAGAGCGGTTAAAGGGTTTTGATGTGGTCCTGTCGCTGGCATGCGGCGTGGGCGTGCAAACCCTGGTCGAGCATATGCCGGAGCTGATCGTGCTGCCCGGGCTGAACACCAAGTCGATGGGTTATCCGGTGGAGCAGGGTGTCTGGGTTGAACGCTGTCTCGGCTGCGGCGACTGTGTTCTGCATTTGACCCAGGGTATCTGCCCCATCACCCGCTGTGCCAAAAGTTTGTTGAACGGCCCTTGCGGCGGTTCTGCCGATGGAAAATGCGAGATCAGCAAGGATGTCGATTGTGCCTGGCATCTGATCCACGATCGGCTGAAGAGTCTTGGAATGCTGAACGTGCTGGAAGAGATTCAGCCGCCGAAAGACTGGTCTTCCTCTCATCATGGAGGCCCAAGAACTTTAGTAAGGGAGGATGTCAGACTTGAAAGCGGGAAGTAATCTGGAAAAAGTTATCAGCAGCGGACAATTTGCCGTTACCGGCGAGCTGGGACCTCCCAAGAGCGCCGATGTGAGCATGATCAAGGAACATGGCGAAGCGATGCGCAACTATGTTGACGCGTTCAATATCACCGATAACCAGACGGCAATTGTGCGTACCTCCAGTATCGGTGTAGCCGGGGTTCTGCTCCAGATGGGGTTGGAACCTGTGGTCCAGATGACAGTGCGCGATCGCAACCGGATCGCCCTGCAAGGTGATCTCCTCGGAGCGGTGGCGCTGGGAGTTAAAAATGTGCTCTGCCTCTCCGGTGATCATCAGATGTTTGGCAATGAAGCAGCGGCCAAGGGTGTATACGATATCGACTCGATGCAGCTGCTAAAAGCGTTCAAGGATATTCGCGATGAGGGTAAATTCATCGGCGGAGATGATCTGGAAGCACCGCTTTCGGTCTTTCTGGGAGCGGTGGCGAATCCCTTTGCTGATCCCTTCGAGTACCGGGTCGATCGGCTCGAGAAAAAGGTCGCCGCCGGAGCAAGTTTTATCCAGACCCAGTGCATCTTCGATCTGGAGCGCTTCAAGCGTTGGATGGAGCTGGTTCGCGAGCGCGGGCTGCACAAGAAAGTGGCCATTCTTGGTGGGGTTACCCCGATCAAATCACTCGGTGCCGCCAGGTATATGAAGAACTTTGTTTCGGGAATCACTATTCCCGACGAGTTGATCGAGCGGCTCCAGGGTGCCGAGAAGAAAAAAGAGGAAGGGCTGAAGATCGCCATCGAGACGATCCAGCAGCTCAAGGAGATCGAAGGGGTGGCCGGGGTGCATATCATGGCCATCGCCTGGGAAGAGATCGTTCCTGATATTGTCGAAAGGGCCGGGCTCTATCCCCGCCCGAAACTTTCGTAAAAGGGAAAAATGGAATGAATGCAGGGCAAAAGCAGCTGAGTGCAAAGAGGGGTTTGCCCGGCCTGATTTACCCGGCTGCCGCTCAATTATATTCAATAAAATAACAGGCGTATTCGCCTGTTATTTTATTGAACAAGGTTTGGAGGATCGGTGATGGAACGAGAAGATGTCGTTATTGTCAGCGCTCTGCGCACGGCGACCGGTGATTTCGGGGGGTCTTTCAGGACCGTCTCTTCGCTGGAGCTTGGCCGGACCGTTGTGGAGAAGGTTGTCCGCAGGGCAAACCTTCTACCGGAGCAGATCGACGAGGTTATTTTTGGTAATTGCAATCAGTATACCGATGAGCCCAATGTGGCCCGCTGCATCGCCTTGACTGCAGGAATGCCGGTAGAGACAACGGGATTTACCATTCAACGGCAATGTGCCTCGGGGATGCAGGCTATTGTTTCAGGATACCAGGAGATCGTCTTCGGGGATGTGGATATCGTTGTTGCCGGCGGGGTGGAATCGATGAGTACGGCGCCCTACCTGCTCAAGGCAGCGCGCTGGGGGAAGCGTCTTCAGCACGGCGAGATGACCGATTCCCTCTGGGAGATGTTGACCGATCCGGTCTACAAGATCATGATGGGAGAGACAGCGGAGCGGCTGGCCGATAAATATGGGATCAGCCGGGAAGCGCAGGACGAGATCGCTTACCGCAGTCATATCAATGCCCTGGCGGCAATCGATGAGGGCCGTTTCAAGGAGCAGATTGTACCGGTGACAGTCAAGGGGCGGAAAGGTGATACGATCGTCGACACCGATGAGCACCCCCGCAGGGATATCTCCAGGGAGATCCTGGCTTCACTGCGGCCCTCTTTCCGCAAGGATGGGACGGTGACCGCGGGCAATGCCTCGGGGTTGAACGACGGTGCTGCAGCGGTGGTCCTGATGACTGCCCGGCGTGCAGCGGAGCTCGGTCTGAAGCCGATGGGCCGGATCATCTCCTACGGTTGGGCCGGAGTGGAGCCGGATCTGATGGGTTACGGGCCCGTTCCGGCGATCCGCAAAACTCTAGAGAAGGCGGGGCTGGCTCTCGATCAGATCGAGCTGATCGAGCTGAACGAGGCCTTTGCCGCCCAGTACCTGGCCTGTGAACAGTTGCTGGAGCTAAATCGGGAGATTGTCAATGTGAACGGTAGCGGGATCGCCCTCGGTCACCCGGTGGGCTGCACCGGTGCCCGGGTTGTCGTCACCCTGCTCCACGAGATGGCCCGCCGCGATCTGAAGATGGGCCTGGCTTCCCTCTGTGTCGGCGGCGGGATGGGGATGGCCATGATTCTGGAAAGGACCTGAGCAAAAGGTAGATCGAACAAGAAGGAGGCTGCTTTGAATGAGTGACTATATTGCAGTAGTGAAAGAAGATCGTCTGGCGCTTGTGACAATCGATCATCCGCCGGTAAATGCTCTGAACAGCCGGGTTCTGGAGGCGCTGGAAAAATGCTTTGATCAGCTGGCTGCCGATGGGAATATCGGAGCGGTCGTGCTCACCGGGGCCGGAGAGAAAGCTTTTGTTGCCGGCGCCGATATCGGTGAATTTACCACCCTCACCGCGGATAATGGCGAGCAACTCAGCCGCCGGGGGCAGCTCATCTTCCAGAAGATCGAGGATTTCCCCGCTCCGGTGATCGCGGCGGTGAATGGATTCGCCCTGGGAGGCGGCCTGGAGCTGGCCCTGGCCTGCGATATCCGGGTGCTGGCCGAGAATGCCCGGGTCGGTCTTCCCGAAGTGACCCTGGCCATATTCCCGGGCTATGGCGGTACCCAGCGGCTTCCCCGGACCATCGCTCCCGGGAAGGCGCGGGAGTTGATCTTTACCGGTGAGATGATCGACGCGGCGGAAGCATACCGGATCGGCCTGGCCGATCATCTGGTCGCTCCGGGTGAGGCGCTGACGCAGTCCCGCAAGATCGCCGAAAAGATCTTGAAACGGGGACCCATTGCGGTCCGCCTGGCCAAGGAGGCGGTCAATCGTGGCCGCGGGCTGCCGGTAAACGCGGGCTGCAAGGTTGAGGCGCAGCTTTTCGGGCAGCTTTGCGACACCGAGGATCAGAAGGAAGGCGCCGCCGCTTTTCTGGAGAAACGTCCGCCGGTATACAAGGGCCGGTAAGGTTTTATCAGCAAGGGTAGACAGATCATGACCGGAGGTGGCATCTGATGGAGATAAAGACGATCGGAGTGATCGGTGCCGGGACCATGGGCAGCGGGATCGCCCAGGTCGCCGCTGAAGCGGGATTCAAGGTGATCATGCGCGATCTGGAAGAGCAGTTTGTTCAGCGTGGATTGGCGGCGGTGGAGAGGAATATGGACCGGGCGGTTGAGAAAGGAAAGAAAAGCCAGACCGAGGCTGCTGCTCTGCTCGAACGGATCAGCGGCACGACCCGGCTGGAGGATCTGGGTGAAGCTGATTTCGTCATCGAAGCGATCATCGAAAATATGGCGATAAAAAAAGAGCTTTACGCAAAGCTGGATGCGATCTGCAAGGAGGGGGCGGTGCTGGCCTCAAATACCTCCGGGCTGAGCATAACCGAGATGGCCTCGGCAACGGGGCGCCCACAGCGGGTTGTCGGGATGCACTTTTTCAACCCTGTTCCGGTGATGAAGCTGGTTGAGGTGATCCGCGGTTTTGATACCGCCGATGAAATCTTCGAGCTGACCATGGCACTGTCCAGAGAGATGGGCAAGGAGCCGATTGCGGTCAATGAAGCGCCTCTGTTTGCCGTAAACCGGATCCTTGTGCCGATGATAAACGAGGCCGCCTTTGTGCTGATGGAGGGGGTCGCCAGCGCCGAAGATATTGACCGCGGCATGATGCTGGGGGCAAATCACCCCATCGGACCGCTTGCTCTGGCCGATCTGGTGGGGCTGGATGTACTTCTGGCCGTGATGGAGACGCTCCATGGGGAGACCGGTGATTCGAAATACCGTCCCTGCCCTCTGATGCGCAAGCTGGTCAGGGCAGGTCATTACGGCCGCAAAACCGGTCGCGGTTTCTACACGTACGGCTGATTGAAGGCGCTAGGGTAACGCAAGGGATCTTTGCCTGCGGCTCCATTTCTATGCGGCAGACAATCCCGAACGGCGGTTGAGCATACAGTCTGACCTGTTTCTGTTGGGGGCGCTCTTTTGAGAAAGCCCCCAATTGTTTAAAGGCCCTGGTGTAGATGCCCGGAGCCCGGATCATAACCGGTTCAAGGTAAGGTGGTCTCCCGGCCGTCGGATACGTCCGGCCCCGAAATGGGCGAAGTTAACCGGTTTACTGGTGCTGCGGTTGGTTTGAACAGCCCTTTTGCGACCCTTCCCTTTTCTTAAGTGAGCAGATATGTTAAATTAACGGTAGCTCAATATATCTAGAGACAGGGGAACAGAATGAAAAAACAGCTAATCCGCAGTTTACAGATCGGGGACGAGGTTGAAACCCAGGTTCTGGTTCTGGAATGTAGCCGGGGCACTTACTCCGCCCCCCACCGGGCTGGAGAATATTTCCTGAAATTGCTTTTGGGGGATGTCAGCGGCTCGGTCAAGGCAATCCTGTGGGATACGGCCCAGCTGAAAGAGAAGCTACAAAAAGGTGATGTGCTCTTCGTCCGGGGGGAAGTTGGCGAATATTACGGGCCCCAGGTGGTGATCAGCGAGCTGCGCAAACTGGATCCCGAAAAGGTGAATCGTTCCTTTTTTCAGCCGGTCTCGGAACGCGATCCCCGGGAGATGTTTTTGGAGCTGAAGGGGATCATCAATGAAGAGATCGAGCAGCCTTACCTGAAGCTGCTGCTGCTCTCTTTTTTCAATGACAAGGATCTTGCCCGCCGCTTTGCCCAGGCTCCGGCAGCCCGGACCATTCATCACAATTATGCCGGAGGCCTGCTCGAACATACCCTGGAGGTGATCGGGATCTGCCGCCATCTGGCCGCACTCTACCCGGAGCAGATCCAGCTGGACCTGCTTATCACCGGGGCGATCCTCCACGATATTGGCAAGATCGAGGAATATGATCCGGCCAGCCTGAGCTTCGAGTTCTCCGATCGGGGGAAACTGGTCGGCCATATCAGCATCGGCAAGGAGATGCTCGATCAGAAGATCAGGCAGATCCCTGCCTTTCCATCATCTCTGAAGCTGGAGCTGGAACATATGATTCTGGCTCATCACGGTTCTCGCGAATGGGGTTCACCGGAGATTCCGAAAACGATTCATGCGTTCACCCTTTTTTACGCTGACCTGGTCAGCGCCCGATTGAACCAGTTTGTGCGGTTGATGGAGAAGCAGCCCCCCTCCGGAAGCGATTGGACCGAATGGGATCGCTATCTTGAACGGAGTATCTACCTGAAGAAACCGCCGGTGGGGGAGTAACACTGCTGCCTGGTCCCGCTGTTTAATCCCGCGGTTCTGCAGGATATCTTGCATCCGTTGAAGAATTGTTTACTGATCGCCAATGATCTCTCTACCTGGAGGTGAGCGGGTTGGGCCGTGCGGATCGACCCAAAGGGCTCTTGAAAACAGGGGACCCGTCGAAAAAAATCATTCCCTTGACCCAGGATTTGAATTACTACTTTCAAAAGGGAAACTACTACCACCGGAAGAACAAGCTTTCGAAAGCGCTGCTGTTTTTGAACAGAGCCATTGAGATCGAACCGCTCAATGCCAAAAGCCATTACCATCTGGCCTGCCTGCTCAGCCAGAGCAGCCGCCTGCGGGAAGCCAACCGGGTGTTCAAGCATCTGGTCAACAACCTCGATCCCGAGCTGACGGAGTGCTATTATCTGATGGCGATCAACTACGGCCTGATGGATAATATGGACAAAGCCAGGCATTATCTTCAGAAATACCTGCGGCTCTCTCCGGAGGGAGCGATGGCCGAAGAGGCCCGTGATCTGCTGCTGGTGATGGAGGAAAGCGATGAGGAAGATTATATCGCCGTCTTCACCAGCCAGGACAATGAAGCCCTCGAAAAGTGGCTTTCTTCCATGGAGCGGGAAAGCCTTTCGGATAATTTCATGGATGAGACCTTCAACTCCCTTCTGCAGAGGGCCCTTTATCAGGGCAATGACCGCCTGAAAGAGAAGATCATCCATCTCTGTGGCCGGAGTAAAAGCGGTGCCGGTGCTGCCCTGCTGAAGGATTTTGTGGCCAACCCCTGGATCAGGGAACGGCTTCGCCAGCTGGCGCTGCTCGAATTGAAAAACAACTTTCCGGAGGTCAGGGTACAGCTGTTCTCCGGGGGTCGGCTGGTGGAAAAAGATCTGGTTGCCTACGAGCCGGGAGCACCGGTATGGCAAAGGGAATGGCAGGAAGTTCTTGATTGTGTCTATAGCACCATGTGCCGCTCATCCTATTACCGGGAAAAATATTACGAGGATGCCCGGGCGATCTGGTTCGATTTTATCAACGAGATCTACCCGAAGATGCCCAGGATAGTAAAGCCGGAAACCTGGGCAGCAGGACTGGAATACTGTCTGGCCCGGTTTCACCTGCTGAGCGTTACCCAGGAGCAGCTGGCCAATGCGTATGGAGTTTCGACGAGCAGTGTCGGGCGAAGATACAAGCAGATCGACAACCTTCTAAAAATTGAGCAGAAAGCTTTTCGAAAAATGCTGGCCCTGCTGGCCCATCATGAACTCGATGAATAGCTGTTCAGTGATTGCAGCGGGCCGTTTCCAAAGGGGCCTTTATTGCTGCCGGGGTTGGGATATCCTTGAGAAAGGATGTGTTGAGCGATTCTTGATCGTATCGGCAAGGTGGTCGATCTGTTACAGCGTTCAGCTTACACGGTAGTTTTAACGGGTGCCGGAATCTCCACCGACAGCGGGATCCCCGATTTCAGATCACCGGAATCAGGTTTCTGGACCAGGGTCAACCCGATCTACTTCACGGTGCACGGGTTCAATCAGAACCCGGCCGAATTCTACCGCTTCGGGATGGGTCTTTTCCAGGATGTTTTAAGCGCCTCGCCCAACCGGGCCCATCTCGATCTGGCCGAGCTGCAGCGCCGCGGCCTGGTGCAATCAATTGTCACCCAGAATATTGACGGGCTTCACCAGAAAGCGGGCTCGGAAAAGGTCTACGAGGTTCACGGGAATATGAACGGAGCGACCTGCTTCGGGGACTGCCGGCGGCGTGTGCCTATGGAAAAGGTGGCCGCACAGATATTCAGGGGTGAGCTTCCGCCGCTCTGTCAGGATTGTGGCGGGCCTTTGAAACCGGATGTCATACTGTTCGGTGAAAATATGGCCCCGGATTTTGATGAAGCGATCAGGGAGGTCCGCGCGGCGGATCTGATCCTGATCATCGGGGCCAGCATGCGCGTTGCACCTGTCAATATGCTGCCCCGGATGGTTGCAAATATGGTGATCATCAATCGCGAAAGAACGATGCATGATCGGAGAGCGAAGGTGGTTGTCCAGAGCGGCATCGCCGAGGCAACCCGGATGATCATCGAGGAGCTGGACCGCAGAGCAGGCTGAAGGCAGCCGCTCCCGGTCAGGGCCTGACCCTGATAGAGTACTGGAGTGTTTACCGATGAAAATCTGCTTGAAAGGGGGCCGGGTGGTCGACCCGGCCCAGCTGCTGGACGGGCAGTATGATCTGCTCATCGAGGATGGCCGGGTGGCGGCGATTGCACCGCAGATAGCGGCGGATAGCGCCCGGATCATCGATCTGACCGGGAGGGTGGTGCTGCCCGGTTTTATCGATCTACATGTGCACCTGCGCGAACCCGGTTTTGAAGGTAAAGAGACCATCGCCAGCGGCACTGCTGCCGCCGCGGCCGGCGGGATCACTGCCGTGGCGGCGATGCCGAATACGGAACCGCCCATCGATACGCCGGCCATGGTCCGTTTTGTAGAAGAGAAAGCCGCCCAAGCGGGTTTCTGCCGGGTATATCCCGTGGGCACGCTGAGCCGGCGGCGGGGCGGCGGCGAGCCGGCGGAGCTGGACTCACTGTACCGGGCCGGGGTGCGTGCCTTCAGTGATGATGGCTCTCCCGTGGCCGACAGCCGGCTTTTCAGGAAGATCTTGCGGCAGCTGGCTCCCTGCCCGGGTGTGGTGGTGATCGCTCACAGCGAGGAGCTCTCCCTCTCGGCGGGAGGGCTGCTCCACGAGGGCGCTGTCAGCAAGAAGCTGGGGCTGCCGGCAGTCCCGGCGGTTGCCGAGACCGTGGCCGTGGCCCGCGATATTCTGCTGGCGGCGACTGCTGGAGTCCGCCTGCACCTGGCGCATCTGAGCACTGCAGGCTCGGTGGAGCTCCTTGCCTGGGCCAAGGGGCGGGGCTTCCCGGTGACGGCCGAGGTGACGCCGCACCACCTATTTTTAACTGACGAGGAGATCCTGCGCAGCGGTGCACAGGCCAAGGTCAACCCCCCGCTGCGGACAGCGGAGGATTGCCGTGTGCTGATCGAGGCCCTGCGCACAGGGTTGATCGATATCATCGCCACGGATCATGCTCCCCATCAGGCAGCAGAAAAAGCAGCGGGACTGGAAACTGCCCCCTGCGGTATCGCCGGTCTGGAGACGGCGGTGCCGCTGCTGTTGACCGGGCTGGTCAACCGGGGCAAGCTTGCACTGGCGGATCTGGTCAGGGCCTTCTCCTGCCGGCCGGCAGAGTTGCTGGGGTTGAAGGGGGGAACCCTGCGGCCCGGTTCGCCGGCGGATCTCACGGTGCTCGATCTGGAGGCTGCGGGGACGATCGACCCGAAAAAATTTTATTCCCTCGCCCGGCAGACCCCCTTTGCCGGTTGGCCTTACCGCGGCCGGCCGGTGATGACCATTGTCGGCGGGAGGATCATCATGGAGCAGGGAGTTGTTCATGGAATCGAAAGATAAGCTTGTTCACCGTGCTCTCCTGGTGGCAAAAAAAGAGATCGCCGCCGGTTGGTATCTCTTTGATCTCGAAGCGCCGCTGCTGGCCCGGGCCGCACCCGGCCAGTTCGTTCAGCTGCGGATCGGCAGCCGGACGGATCCCCTGCTGCGGCGTCCGCTGAGCGTTCATTACGCCGACCCCGAAAGGGGTCGGATCCGTTTGCTCAGCCGCGTTTCCGGGGGAGGCACCGCTCTGGCGGCCAGTTATCGGCAGGGTGAGGAGCTCGATCTGCTCGGTCCTCTCGGTCAGGGGTTTCCCTTTCTGGACAGGGAGGAGCCGGCCCTCCTTGTTGGCGGGGGGATCGGGATGGCCCCCCTCTATTTTGCGGCGGTGCAGCGCAGACGGGCTGCGCTCCCCTTCGAGCTGCTGCTCGGCGGAAGGAGCAGCGCTTTGCTGCCGCCGGACGATTACTTCTCGGGTGATCGGCTCAGGCCGCTCATCGTCACCGATGATGGTTCCCGGGGGGGGAAAGGTACGGTTACCGCGCTGCTGGAGCAGCGCCTGGAAAAGGTGAAGGAACCTTTACGAGTCCATGCCTGCGGGCCTGCGCCGATGCTGGCCCGGGTCGTGGAGCTGGCCCGCTCCGCCGGGGCGGCGGTATACCTTTCCCTGGAGGCGCGAATGGGCTGCGGCGTCGGCGCCTGTCTGGGCTGCGTTCATCCCTTCCTCAGGGAGGGCCGGATCGAGTACCGCCGGGTCTGTCGGGACGGCCCGGTGTTCGACGGGGAGGAGGTTTACTTTGGAGACTGATCCGCGTTTATCGGTTGATCTGTCCGGCCTGAAGATGGCCAGCCCGCTGATGGCCGCTTCGGGCTGTTATGGTTTCGGGTTTGAATATGCCCGCTGGATCGACCTGAGGGACTGGGGCGCGATTATCTTACCGGCGATCACGCTTGAACCGAAAGCGGGCAACCCTCCACCGCGCCTGGCAGAGACACCCTCGGGGTTGCTCAATGCCATCGGTCTGCAGAACCCGGGTATCGATGAGTTTGCGGCTGAAATCTGTCCGCGGTTGGGCGAACTGGGGTGCCCGGTGATCGCCAACATCGCCGGCGAGAGCGTGGAGCAATACCGGGAACTGGCCGCCATCCTGGACGGCATTGACGCGATCGGAGCGGTCGAGGTTAATGTCTCCTGTCCCAATGTTCAACGCGGCGGGATCAATTTTGGCCGCGATCCTGTCGTTGTCGGGGAGCTTGTCGCTGCGGTAAGGCGGGTTTACCGGGGACCGGTAATCGTCAAACTGACTCTTGAAGCGGGTGATCCCGCCGCTGTCGGGCGGGCCGCCGAGAGCGCCGGCGCCGATGCCCTTTCCCTGATCAACACGCTTAAAGGGATGGTTATCGATACTGCTGCCCGTCGTCCTTTTCTGGGCAATATTACCGGCGGACTTTCCGGCCCGGCGATCCGTCCTGTTGCGGTAAGGGCCCTCTGGGAGATGGCCGCTGCGGTTACCGTTCCCCTTATCGGCATGGGCGGGATCAGCACTGCCGATGATGCCCTGCAATTTATCCTTGCCGGGGCGACCGCCGTAGCAATCGGCACGGCCAACTTTGTCAATCCCACCGTTGCCCTGGAGATCAATGCAGGGCTGCAGCGTTACCTTGATGAAAATGGGCTCGGCCATTACTGCGAGCTCATCGGGGCGGCCCGCAAGGCCGCCGGCAGGAGGTGATAAGGATGCGTTTGGGGATCCATATACCGCTCAAGGGAGGCTTTGCCGCCAATCTGATGCGGGTGAAAGAGTACGGCTGCGAGACGGTTCAATTTTTCCCGGGAAACCCCACTGGCTGGAAGATGGCCGCACCGAAACTGGAAGAGATTGCCGGGCGGGCCGCGCTGGCCCGGGAGCAGTCCATCTACCCTCTGATCATTCACAGCGCCTATCTGATCAATCTGGCGACCCGCTCGGCGGATTTTCATGAGAAGTCGGTCAGGCTGCTTGACGAAACCATGGTTCGGGCTTCTCTCCATGAGGCGCCCTTTGTCGTTCTCCATACCGGCAATCACGGTGGCGCGGGGGTGGAACAGGGGTTGGAGCAGGTTGCCGAAACCATAGCCGGTTCGCTTCCGGGGTGGCCCGGGGAAGTAAAGCTGTTGCTGGAGAATACTGCCGGAAGCGGTACCGCCCTCGGTTCAACCTTCGAGGAGCTGGCTCGGGTTCTTCGAAATTTCCCCCCGGGCGAGCTCGGGGTCTGCCTGGATACCGCCCACGGCTGGGCTGCGGGCTATGATTTTGGCAGCGCCGACGGGGTTAAAGAGCTGCTGGAGCAATTTGAACGGCTCATCGGCCTCGAGCACCTCACGGCCCTTCACCTGAACGATGCTAAAGTGGCGCGCGGTTCCCGGGTTGACCGCCATGAGCATATCGGTCAGGGGCAGATCGGGCTGGAAGGTTTGCAGGAGCTGCTGCGGCAGCCGTGGCCCGAAAAGATGCCCGCCGTCCTGGAGACACCGGAGATCGGCAGCGAGTGGGACCGGCTCAATCTGGAAAAGATTCGGTCCATGCTGGACTGAAAGGTCGGCCGGGCGCCGCTGCTCTGATCCGGTGCAGCTCGATCCAGGCGGCGGTGTGGGCAGCCTGATCAGATCCGGAATCGGGTTGAAGATCGTTTCACTTCCCGGCGGAAATTTGATGGGAGAAACTTGCAAAAAGCGAAGATGGTGCTCGGATCGCCCGGAGACAGGCGTTTACTCAGGAAAGCAAAAAATGACCCAGGGTATTGATCCGATCCTGCTCCAGGGTGATGATATCCTCCAGCTTGTAATCCAGAAGGCTGCACAGGGCAGCAAGATAGAAAAAATGATTGCCAAATTCTTCGGCAATGACCTCCCGGCAGTGATCACAAAGTGCGCCTTTGATCTGCGAATCCATGTACTTAGTGCAATCCTTGAGCGAATCTTTCTGCGGAAATTGTTGCTTGATGGCGTTGATCGAGATACA